>DATMEI010000464.1:0-6574 GCA_035556995.1 Streptomyces sp. | reverse complement strand
GTGACGTCCCAGTGGTTGCTCTCGTCGAAGTAGATGTTCCCCGACCCGGACTGCCACTTGTTGCCACCGATGGAGGTGAAGGTGTTCTTGATGTAGCTGGTCAAGCAGCTCGACATGGCGAAGTCGAGCTTGTAGCCGTTCCAGTGGCTGTACTGGCCGTCCGCGTGACCGGTCTCCGTACCGCCGGTGACAGTCAGGCCGCACCCGCTGGCGCCCTTGAGCGTGATGGCGCCCTGGATCGACGCCGAGTTGACCTGCTCCAGCGATGTGCAGCTGGGGTTGTTGCGGTCCGAACAGCCGCCGCTGGACCGGATGTCGATACCGGCGTTGCTCAACTGGCCTGCTGCTTGCGAGTGGCTCAGCTTGGCCTGGGCGCCGACGTCCTTGGTCTTCGCGGTCTCGGGTGCGGAGGTGGTGGCCTCCGCGACGTACGCCGTGGAGAAGATCGCGAGTGCCATCGCCGAAGCGCCGACGGCTGCTCGCAGCGCGATCTTTTTCATGGGGGGTGTGTTCCTTCCTTATGGAGCAGCAGGTTCAGGAGACGCCGCAGTTGGGCGCATCCCAGTACTTGCTGGAGCGGTGGTCCACATGTGTGTGGTCGTCGTGGCCCGGGAAGCCCGGCCCGAGGATGCCGTGGAAGCCGCGGTTGCGTGCCTCCTTGGCGAGCGTGCACAGGGAGTGGGGTCCGGCACCCATGTCGGCGGCGTCGCCGTAGAGATGACGGCTCGAAGGAGCACCGCCCACCTGGTCGTTGCACGCTTTGGAGCGGAAGCCGCTGGTGACCCGGACGGGCTGGTCACCGAGTGCGTGACGCAGGGCCTCCAGCTTCCACATGGTGCGCAGGGCGTTGGACTTGGCCTGTGCCGCGCTGACGGCTCCGCCGCTCCAGTCGGAGTTGCAGTTGTTGAGCTCGGCGAAGTCGAAGTGCGCGGGCGAGCAGTCCTCGTCCTGCAGGTCGTAGATCTTCTGGTAGGTCGCGGCGTTGGCCGTACCGCTGGCGTTCAGCCCGTACGCCTGCTGGAAGCGTGTGACTGCTGCCTTGGTCGCCGGTCCGAACTGGCCGTCGACGGCGAGGACTTCACCGCTTGCGGGATATCCGGAAACCCGAACCTGGAGCTGGGTGACGTCATCCCCGGAAGCGCCTTCGGCGAGGTCGCGGTTCCAGGAGTAGCAACCGTCGGCGGCTGCTGCTGTGGGGCCGGCTGCCGCACTGGCGGCCGTTCCCACCAGGACAGCTGCCGCGACCATGACAAGTGCCAGCACGGTCCTGACCGTACGTCGGGGCATTGCGCCTCCATGAATGTGGGGAGTGACACAAGAGCTTGTCGGGACATGGTGAAGGCGTCAACAACGGGCAGGAAATGCCAATGGACAAGGCCACTGAATGGACGACCCGGACACGAAACCGCCGCCCCACGCGGTGCGTCGGGCGGCGGCCGGGCCTGGTCGTTCGGGTCTTGTCGGCGAGGTGCGGGCTACGTGCCCGGCGAACGGGGCTGTTGTACGGGCTTGTTGTACGCGCCTGTTGTACGGGCCCTGCGAACGGGCCCTGGTGCGGGAGGCGACTCCCGCGCACAGCTCAGTCGTTCGGCACGGTCTCGTATCGCGGCGTGCCCTCCGCCATCTGCCGGAGCGCATCCTTCCGCTCCCGCTTCGAGAGCCGGTCGATGTAGAGGTAGCCGTAGAGGTGGTCCGTCTCGTGCTGAAGGCAGCGGGCGAAGTAGCCGGTGCCCTCGATGGCTACCGGCTTGCCCTCGGCATCCCGGCCGCGCACAACCGCGTAGTCGGGGCGCGCGAGTGCCTCGTACGCGCCGGGCACAGAGAGACAGCCCTCGTTGGAGTCGTCCAGACTGCGGCTCTCGGCGGGGAGTTCGTCCAGCACCGGGTTGCACACGGCACCCACGTGACGCACGCCCTCGTCGTCCACGCAGTCGTAGACGAAGACCTTCAGATCGACACCGATCTGATTCGCGGCGAGACCGACTCCCTCGGCGGCGCGCTGGCTCGCGAACATGTCGTCGACGAGTGACGCCAGCTCCTCGTCGAAGGACGTGACGTCCTGGCACTCCTTGTGCAGCACCGGGTTGCCGACGACAGTGATCGGACGGGCGGTGCCGCGCTCACGGTGGGCGTTCTCGCGCGCCTCGCAGTCCCGGGTGTCGTCCATGAACTCCACAGGTTTCTGCTCCCCGCTGATCTCCTGCTGCTGTTGCGCCATTCCGCCGTTAGCCTTCCTCGCCACCTGATTCGTTCGCCCTACAGCGTAGCCGGGCATCCGGCGACTCCCCGCGCCTCGTCCGGCAGAGCCGGTGAGCACCAGGTGAGTGCGTGGTCAGCGGTGTCAGCAGACCTCTTCCAGGTCCCGCCACTCACGGGTCTCCGGGTTGTCCGCGACCCAGCTGTCCAGCAGCCCGCGCACCAGGCCGCCCGGAGCCGCGAGTCCGCACTCCCGTTCCGGAACCCACACGTCCCCCGGGCCGCCCGGCGTCATGTGGCCCAGTGGGCCCGGGTGCCCCGGAGAGCTGTGGTCGTGCGGGTCGATGTGCGCCGGGCCGTCGCCCTCGTCGGCGGGCATACGGCTCTCCGAGCAGGTACGGCACAGCAGCCGCACCGAACTCGACCAGTCCTCCGCCGCGAACCCCGCGTCCGCGGCCAGCCGCTCCAACGCGTCCCGGTCGGCCTCCGTAGCGGCCTGCAGCAGCACCACCCATGTGGGTACGGGCGAGGGCGCCCACAGTTCGATCTCGTCGAAGACGGGGTAGGACGGGCCGCTGCTCGTGGTGCGTTCGCCGTGCGGCACCCCGTCGTGCAGCACCACTTCGCCCCAGCGCCGCCCCGAGGACGGCAGCGGGATGCTCTGGATCTCCAGCCGTGCCGGATCGATACGCCTGCCCCACACGACTTCGGCCTCGCCCTCCGGCGACAGCCTCACTGCAGCGCTGCCCAGCTGCATGCCGGAGGGCTCGGCGACACCGGCTGCCTGTGACTGTCCGGGCACGCGCAGTCCGTACGCCTGCCAGGCCCGGCGTGCCAGCGGCCAGTCCTGCAGGGCTGTGGCAGCAATGCCGACGTTCCACCAGTCGGGGGCGCCGGCCTGCCGCTCCAGCAGTGCCACGGCGCGCAGCCCGGCAGTTCGCGCCTGCTCCCAGTCGTGCCGGAACTTGTGCAGCAGCGCGAGGTTGAACCAGGACTCCGACAGCCACGGCTCGAGGTCGGCGGCCTCTGTGAGCAGGGCGTCCGCGTCCTCGTAACGCCCATCGCCGATGAGCGCGAAAGCGCGGTCCGTCGCCTGCCGCCACGAGGCGGAGGGCCGGTGCCGAACCTTGCCGAAGATCCTCACGATGTTCCCGCC
Organism: Streptomyces sp.; assembly: GCA_035556995.1. Classification (GTDB taxonomy): domain Bacteria; phylum Actinomycetota; class Actinomycetes; order Streptomycetales; family Streptomycetaceae; genus Streptomyces. The sequence continues at coordinate 3,222 of DATMEI010000464.1, read as the reverse complement.
TGATTCCCGCCTGTTGATCGGCTGATGCTTGCTGTCTCTCCCGCTGCCGGCACACTCCCCACCTGCCGCGCACGCCTTGTGAGCACGGTGTGTGCACCTTCTCCGCAGTTCCCCTCTCGCATCCAACCATGCCCGTACGGGGGCCTGCTCACTACCCGGGAGTCAAGCACCGGGGCCCCGCTGCACCACGCGTGACAAGGCCTCCACAACGCGTGGTTCGAAGTCATGGGCACTCCCCAGCCTGAGCCGCTCCAGCGCGTCCAACGAGCTCTCCATGCCAGGCTTCCCGGCCACCATGTCCTCGTACGCGTTGACCGCGCGGACGATACGGGCTGTGAGCGGCTGTTCACGGTACGGATCCGCCTGCCGTTCCACCACGACGGCGACCTCCGAGGCCACTCCCGTCTGCCGGACCACGGCACCTCCCAGCAGTGCGATCCGGCGCTGCAGGGCGGGATCGAGCTGCTCCGTGGCTCCTGAGGCGACCGGGTCGACGAGCGAGAGCTGACCGATGTCGTGCATCAGCGCCGCGTACTCCAGCACGGTGAGGTCCGGCTCGGTCAGGCCCAGCTCACGCCCCACCGCGCAGCTGAGCGCCGCGACTCTGCGTGCGTGCCCGTGCGGGGTGTAGCCGGCCACTTCCGTGGCGCGGGCGAGCGAGGCGATGGTCTGCCGGTACGTCGCGCGTACGGACGCATAGCGCCGGAAGGAGAACTGCGTGAGCAACAGCGGCACGCAGAAGACCGGAAGCGCCCAGAGCCCGACGACGGCCACCGCGAGCGCGATGACCGCGCCGGTGGCGGCGATGGCCGGGACGATGCCGAGGCGGGCGCGCAGCTGGCCGCGCAGCAACGGGCCCACGGGCCACCCTGTGCGTCCTGCGGCGAAGACGGATGAGAGCACCGCGTCGCACACACCCGTCAGCAGTGTGACGGCCAGCAGACAGAGCGCGTAGTACGGACCGCGGCCGGCCCAGTGCGCCAACGCGCCGGAGGTGTAGAGGGGTTGGAAGCAGGTGGCGGCGAAGCCGACAGCGAGCACGCCGCGCACGGCGTGGTCCAGCGCGATCGATGAGCCTCTCGCCGCGCGGGGAGCGACACCGGCGAGGGCGGCGACGATCACGACGGCGACGCACTGCAGGACACCGTGCGAGGTGTCCTCGCCGCCCACTTCACCCAGCAGTGCGTAACCCAGTGCGCCGGCGGCGCCGAGAGGTGCGCTGGTGGTGGCGCCGCCGTCGTGATCACTGCCGGGCAACTGGACGCGCAGCGCCTCGCCGACGGCGATGACCACCCCGAACGCAAGGGCCACCTGCGGCTGTTCGAGGCCACGCCACAGGGTGACGGCGAGCGCGGCGAAGCTCAGCGCCACGGCTGCGGCGCGGCTCAGGGCGACGGCGTACTTCATGCGTGCGGCCGGGTGGGCCCGACGCCTGTACCGGTCTCCCTGGTACTGCCGGTTGGGCTCGACGGCCGGCCGGCCGAACTCACCGGCCCGGACTGCCCGGAGGACTGTCCGGACGACTCGGCGGGCCCCTCCCCGGAGAGCGCATGCGGACGTTCGCCCGGGGACGCCTGCGCCGCCCGGGCCCCCCCGGCGCCGGCCATCGCCTGCTCACGCGCTGCCGGTACGTTTCCGCTCGGCCCGTCCGCGGTGACGGCCGGCGACCAGCCCTGCCGGTCCAGCGCGCGAGCGAGCGCCCGTACCATCAGCGGGTCGAACTGCGTGCCCGCACACCGCTGCAGCTCCGCGACCGCGGCCTGCACAGGTCGCGCCCGCCGGTAACTCCTGGTCGACGTCATCGCATCGAACGCGTCGGCCACCGCCACCACCCGGGCGAACTCCGGAATCTCCGCGCCCGAGAGGCCGTACGGATAGCCGCTGCCGTCCAGACGCTCGTGGTGGTGCAGGATCGCGGACCGCGCCTCCCCCAGGAAGGAGATGCCTCGGACCATCTCGTGCCCGTACTCCGGGTGCAGCTCGATGACGCGCCGCTCCTCGTCGGTGAGGGGCCCGTCCTTGCGCAACAGCCGCGTGGGAACGCCGAGTTTGCCGACGTCGTGCAGGATGCCCGCGAAGCGCAGGGCCTCGGTCCGCTCCTCGTCCATCCCCAGCTCGCGTGCGATGAGCACGGAGGCACGGCCGACGCGCTCGCTGTGGCCGCGTGTGTAGCGGTCCTTGATGTCCACTGCCTGCACCAGCGCACGGATAGTGGACTGGTGGGCGGCTCGTTCACGGTGGTACTGCGCGAAGACCCAGCAGCCGATGTACATGGGGAGCAGCACGAAGAGCGCCGCCACAGGGCCGTAGGAACTGCGCCAGAGCAGGGCCATCATCAGACCGACCAGTCCGTGCAGGAGGTGAGGCGGAGCCGCACGTGCGAACTGGCCGCGCCACGCGGCTCGCAGCGCGCAGCGCTCGGCAGCGACGAGTACGGCGCCGTCGAGGACCGTCGTGACCAGGCAGAAGGTGAGCGCTGCCGCGGCCGCGGACGTCAGCACTCCCGGAAAGCCCTCCGCAGCCAGCTCGAAGGAGGCCCCTGCCTGGAAGCCCCCGGGACCGGACAGCAGCACGTGGACGTGCGCCGCGGACCAGGCGGCGAGCGCCAGTTGAGCAGCGTGCCAGCACCGCCGGGCGGTGGCATGCCGCTGTTCGACGCGGCCGATGAGCGCTCCGGGCAGCGCCACCAGGGCGGCGGCGGCGGGCGGCAGGAGAAAGGCGCCGGTGAGCAGCACGGGGAAGAAGGCACCCATGTTGCCGGGCACCTTGTGCCCCATGAGCCTCATCAGCGGGCAGCGCGGCGCGTATTCACACGCGGCGTACAGCGCTGCGAGCGGCAGCAGGACACCCCACTCAGGGCCCGGCAGCCCCCGCACGGCGGGGTAGGCACACCACGCGGCAGCACCCACCGCGCAAGCGATGAGCCAGCGCGCCGCGCCCGGCAACACCGCTCCCCCTGCACGCATCGTGCAACTCCTCCCCGTACCACGCCGGAAGGGGAGAATAGGACGAGCGGAGAGAGAGTGGGGGCGCCATTCCCTCATTAGCTCGCACGGGAGGGTAAACCCTCACACGTTTGAGTGGTTCCACCCTCGAAGTGCTGGCCCAGGAACCTCAACTCCCGTAAAGGGCCCGGGAGTTCGACGTCGCGACCACGAGCGGCCGACCGGCGGCCGGGCCGACGGGGAACCCAGCCCGGTCAGGCGAACTTCTTCCGGCCCT
>DATMEI010000463.1:0-4929 GCA_035556995.1 Streptomyces sp. | reverse complement strand
CGCGCCCCCTGGCGATTCCCCAGGTGTTTCCGTGATGTCTGCCATGCCCGTGAGCATCGCCGCTCCGCGGGGGCTTCCGCCACAGGTTTCCCCCGCAGGGCCGCCTCGATGCCCCGTAAGAGCGGGTGTGGGGAGGGGCGTCGGCAACAGGTGTCTAGAGGTCCACGAAGGGCGGGATGATTCGGACGACGACGATCAGCTTGTCCCGGGGTGCGACGAGGAAGTAGAACCAGCCGCCTGCCGCGTCCATTCTGCGCAAGCCGCCAGGGCGTGGTCCGTTGCCGAAGTCGCTTACGTCGACGCCCACTTCGGCCAGTTCGACCAGCTGTCCCGTGAGGCGTTCCACCTCTGCCACGACGTGCTTCGGCACGCCACCGGCCACGTTTGCGTGGTCCGGGTCGTACTCCCAGCGCCATTCGGTGCTCACCGTGGGAAGAGCGCAAGCGCGGAGTGGGCCTCATCGAGGATTCGGCCGATCTCTGATGCAGCGCGTCGGGCTTGTGACGCGTCGCCGGACTCGGCCAGATCCTCCCAGCGACGGAACTCCACCGCGAGGTCCGGCTGACGCTGGATGTGAACGTGGACGGCCCATTGTGCGATGAAGCGCTGCAAGGGAGCGAGATCCGCGCTCTGCCGGGAGTGGTCCGCCGCCAGGTCGAGTTCCCGCGTGTAGGCGGGGAGTGTGGCCGGGTCGATCTGTGCCAGGGCCTGGCGCAGCGCAGCCACGGTGGCAGGTGGCTGGGGGACGAGTGGTTGCCCAGCGGCGGAGGTCGTCATAGCTGCTCCCATGGGCCAGAGTGTGATCCCTTCGGCCAAGCGTACCGAGTGGAACCAGCTCATCGTCCTCCCAACGAGTGACATCGAACTCCCGGTCACGGGACGGGACGCCGGCCGTCCGTCGGCACGCGGCCCGCTGGGCCGGGTTGCCCCGCTCCCACGACCACGGCGTGATCGCCCGCGCTGCCGCTCATGTCGCGGTCCCCTCCCGTGACCCCAGGCCCTCACAGCTCTTTGCGGCTGCTGGTCGGACGGAAGAATCTACCTCCGGCAGGCCCACGGCCCGCTGATGCGGGGCGCGGGCGGTCGCAGGGTGAGCAAATGTGAACGGTCTTCAACGCCCCTGAGCCCTTGCCCGGTTGAGGAGCGCGACGGACCAGGGAAAGTGACCGTCGCTGCCGTCGGAGGCGAAAAGGTCGTAGGTGGCCAGGGCGTAGGCGGCCTGGTAGACGGCCATCGTCTCGCGGGAGTGGCCGAGCTCGGTGGCGAACAACCGCGTCAGGGCGGCTGTGTGGGCTTCGGCATGAGGGCCGTACATGTCCCAGACCGCGGCGGTCACGGCGGCCTCGAAAGCCGGGTCGCCGGCAGTGGTGAAGAAGCCGAAGTCGAGGAGCGCGGTGGGCCGGCCGTCGTCGCCGACGTGGATGTTGGGCGGAACGAGGTCCCCGTGAACAGCGGTGATCGGGGAGTCGGAGAGGTTCCTGAGGGACTTGACCGTCCAGTCGACCGCGTGGGCGAGGTCAGAGACGTGGGCGGCGAGCAGGTCGCTGTGGCGACGGACCGCGCGTTGGACCAGAGCTGCGAGCGCGTCCGGGAAGCGTGTGTGGCCCTGCCAGAGTGGGCGGTCGTCGCCCTGGACGGTGAGGCGCCGCATGGCCTCGGTGCCGGGGACGGAGGAGAGACCCCGGAGGACTGTGAGGAGGGCGTCGGCCTCCGGGGAGGGCAGCTCGGCGTCCTGCGGCGCCCCGTCGTCGGAGCGCATCGGTGACCCGGCCAGTTCGCGCTCGTAGGTGATGGTGAGACCCTCGCGTTCCTCGACGTCGAGGATCTCCGGTGTGGCGAAGGGCAGCGGGTAGCGGGCGATGTCTGCGTACACCTGACCCGTGAGATCAAGGTCAGCCGGCGCCCGTCCGCTCCAGACCTTGGCCACGATGCCGTCCTCGAGCCAGTAGACGGCACCCTCGACTCCTGCGGCGAGAGGCCTCGGGGCGTGGTGGCCCCGGCGGACGAAGTGCTGAAGCCATTCGTCCGAGTGCTGCTGGCGGTACTCGGTCATGGCGGAAGTACACCCTGCATCCTCGGATGGCGCACGCACTATCCGAGTGGGGCTCGTCCCCACTCCTCGCAGCTCGGCACCAGGCCGGCGGTCGCTGACGGCGGACTCCGTCGCCGGTGTCCGGCAGCACCCCCGCGAGGAGCAGCGCCGGCGGCAGGGCCGCGTTCGCCGGCGTACTGCTATCTTCCGAACTCCGGTCAGCCACACTCAATTCGGAGTTGTCAGCTCATGGACCGCGTTGTCACCGAGCGGCTCGTACTGCGTTCGTTCACGGAAGACGATTTCGACGACCTGTACGACATCCAGAGCCGCCCCGACGTGGCGCGGTACCTGCTGTGGGACGCGCTCACCCGCGAAGAGACCCGCACCGTGCTCGCCAAGCGCATCAAGGATGTCGGCTTCGATGTCGAGGGCGACAACCTCGCCGTCGCCGTGGAACTCCGCGAATCGGGCCGCCTCATCGGCGACTTCAACCTCCGCTGGCTCAGCGCGGAGCTGGGACGGGTCGAGATCGGCTTCGTGATGCACCCCGGCCACGCCGGGCGTGGTTACGCCACCGAGGCAGGCTCGGAGCTGCTCCGGCTGGCCTTCGAGGTCTACGGGTTCCACCGCGTCGTCGGCTTGTGCAACGGCGACAACACCTCCTCTCAGCGGCTGATGGAGCGGATGGGAATGCGCCGCGAAGCCTTCTTCGTCCAGGGCGAGATGCTCAAGGGTGAGCGGGCCGATCTGGCCGTGTACGCGATGCTCGCCGAAGAGCGGGACAGCGGGGCGCGGGCGGTCTCCGGCCTGGAGGTTCCCGTGGTCCGTGGCTGAGTGCTCCCGCGCCCAGCCGAGGGCCGAGCCGAGAGCCGAGCGCGGTGCCGAGCGCCACCGCGCGATCGACCTGCTCGCTCAGAGGACCGCCTCGGCGAACCACCGTGTCCCCAACCCGCGCACCAGCTCCTGCGCATCGGCCGCAGGCGCGACCATTGCGGCGTTGTGGCGGCGGGGTTGAGCATCTCGATCCCATCCGTCCGAGCCGGGCGGGACGAACTCCTCGCCCTGGTCCCCCTGGCTCACGAAGCAGCCGCCCGACTGTCCGAGCGCCTGGGCTACACGGGCGAGCCGCCGGTCAGCTTGACGCCCGTGCCGCCGAGGCCGCAGTAGCCCGCCGGGTTTCTGTCCAGGTACTGCTGGTGGCGGGCCTCGGCCGGGTGGAAGGGGAAGGATTCGGCGGGGACGATCTCGGTGGTGATGGCGCCGTAGCCCGCGTCGCTGAGGGCTTTCTGGTAGGCGTCGCGGGTCTCCTCCGCCGCGGACTGCTGGGCGGGGGAGTGGTGGAAGACGATCGAGCGGCAGTGGGTTCCGATGTCGTTGCCCTGGCGGAAGCCCTGCGTGGGGTCGTGGGACTCCCAGAAGAGCTCGAGCAGCGTGCGGTACGAGACCTTCGACGGGTCGAAGACAGCGCGTACCGTCTCGGCGTGCCCGGTGCGCCCGTCGGCGACCTCCTCGGAGATGGGGTGCGGGGTGATGCCGCCCTGGAAGCCGACGAGTGTCGTCCACACGCCGGGGGTCCGCCAGAAGCGGCGTTCGGCGCCCCAGAAGCAGCCGAGCGCGAAGTCGGCGGTCTCGGAGCCTTCCGGGTAGGGGCCGAGCAGGCGGGTGCCGAGCGCGGGGTGGGTCTCCGGTACGGAGAACAGCGGCTCGGTGCGTCCCGGTAAGGCTTCCTCGGGGGTGGGGAGGCGGTCGGTGAAGGCGTTCAGCATGGGCTCTGGCTCTCCGTCCTCGGTCGCGTCGGCCGGGCAGCATCGCCGCCAACGACGTTCTCCGTACTGCCTACCCGGACAGAGTGACCCCGACTGCCGGTCGTGCGACACCCGTTGAAGCACGCTGCGGTGGGGAGACCGGCCGGCGCCGCTGTTCTTGATGCCGCGATGGATTGTCACCGGCGTGACTACAGGGATGGACATCGTTGCTGCCGGACGTATGTTGACCGCATGCAGCCTGTCGGCGGAACATACCGAATCGGTTCGGGAACAGGGCACTTGAGGCTCAAGACGAGCCGCACCGGGCTTGGTCGCAAGGCCGGTCACGATCTGACCATCGAGGTCACCCGATGGTCCGGGGAAATCGAGTTCGACGCTGCCGATCCCGGACGGTCGACTGTGTCCGTCACGGTCGAGGCCGATTCTCTGGAGGTCCTGGAGGGAGTCGGCGGACTCAAGCCGCTCACGGACGCCGACCGGGCTGAGATCAAGCAGACGATGCGGGACAAGATCCTTCACCCCGCCGAGTACCCCGGCATCACCTTCACCTCGACAGGGGTCGCAGGCAGCCCGGAGTCCGTCACCGTGACCGGGGATCTCACGATCATGGGAACGACTCGTCCGATCACCGTCGAGGCACGCCTGGACAGCGATGGGCGCGTGCGCGGCGGCGCCACCGTCGTACAGAGCACATGGGGCATCAAGCCGTACTCCGCGTTCGTCGGCGCCCTGCGCCTGGCGGACGAGGTCCGCGTCGAGTTCGACCTCGCCGGACTCACCTGACACCGCTCACGAGAACCGTGCACCGGAAATACGATTGCCGGCCGGCAGGCACGCTGACACCATCACCGCGTGACCACCGCTGGGACGTCCAACTGTCTGATGGTGACGGGGATGCCGGGGGCCGGGAAGTCGACGGTGACGAGGCTCGTCACTGAGCGGCTTCCACGTTCCGCCCGGCTCGACGGTGACGAGCTCAACAGGATGATCGTCAGCGGCTTCGTCTGGGCTCTTGGGGAGCCGGCCGACGAAGCAGCGCGGCAAGTGGAGCTGTTGCACCGGAATCTGTGCGCGCTGGCGACCAATTTCTCCGATGCCGGCTTCACGCCCGTGCTCGACTTGATGATC
>DATMEI010000462.1:0-4884 GCA_035556995.1 Streptomyces sp. | reverse complement strand
GCGTGCGGGGGATCGCTTTCGCGAGACGACGGGCCTCCCCCTGGCGACGCACTTCTCAGGCCCGAAGGTTCGCTGGATCCTCGACAACGTGCCGGGCTCCCGCGAGCGCGCCGATGCGGGCGAGCTGGTGTTCGGCACCATCGACACCTGGCTGATCTGGCAGCTGACCGGCCGCTACGTCACCGACGTCAGCAACGCCAGCCGGACCATGCTCATGAACCTGTCCACGCTGGACTGGGACGACGAGCTGCTGTCGGCGATGGGGGTGCCACGCGCCGTCCTGCCGCAAATCGTGGCATCGTCGCAAGTGTACGGAGAAGCTGGCGGAGCACTGGCAGGCGTACCGGTGGCGGGCGCGCTCGGTGACCAGCAGGCGGCGCTGTTCGGGCAGACCTGCTACGCCGAGGGCGAGGCCAAGTCCACATACGGAACAGGCACGTTCCTCCTGCTCAATACCGGTCACGAGGCCGTCAACTCCTACAACGGCCTGCTGACGACGGTCGGTTACCAGATCGGTGACGACCGTCCCGTCTACGCCCTGGAAGGCGCGATCGCGGTCACCGGTTCGCTGGTGCAGTGGATGCGCGACCAGATGGGCCTGATCAACTCCGCGGCCGAGATCGAGACGCTCGCCAGCTCCGTCGACGACAACGGCGGCGCCTACTTCGTGCCGGCCTTCTCCGGCCTCTTTGCTCCGTACTGGCGCGACGACGCACGCGGCGTGATCGCCGGCCTGACCCGGTATGTGACCAAGGCGCACCTCGCACGTGCCGTCCTGGAGGCGACGGCCTGGCAGACCCGCGAGATCGTCGACGCGATGCAGAAGGACTCCGGCGTCGAGCTGACCGCACTGAAGGTCGACGGCGGCATGACCTCCAACAACCTGCTGATGCAGACCATGTCGGACTTCCTCGACGCCCCCGTCGTACGTCCGATGGTCGCCGAAACCACCTGCCTCGGCGCGGCTTACGCGGCAGGGCTCGCCGTCGGCTTCTGGTCCGACACCGACGAGCTGCGCGCCAACTGGAAGCGGGCGGCCGAATGGACGCCCTCGATGGACGCGGCCGACCGTGACCGCGAGTACAAGAACTGGCTCAAGGCCGTCCAGCGGACCATGGGCTGGATCGAAGAGGAGAACTGAAAGAAATGAACACCCTGCAGAGCGTCCCCACTCTCGGGACGCGCCCGGCTGCCGGCGGCAACCCGAGCCGCGCCGAGACCAGGGATCTGCTCGCCAACGCGACGTACGACCTGCTCGTGATCGGCGGCGGCATCCTCGGAACCTCGGTGGCCTGGCACGCCGCGCAGTCGGGGCTGCGGGTGGCGATGGTGGACGCCGGCGACTTCGCCGGCGCCACCTCATCCGCCTCCTCCAAGCTGGTTCACGGCGGGCTGCGCTATCTGCAGACCGGCGCGGTCAAGCTGGTGGCGGAGAACCACCATGAGCGCAGGGTGCTGGCCAAGGATGTGGCCCCGCACCTGGTCAATCCGCTCACGTTCTACCTGCCCGTCTACAAGGGCGGCCCGCACGGCGCGGCGAAGCTGGGCGCCGGCGTCTTCGCCTACAGCGCGCTCTCGGCGTTCGGCGACGGCGTCGGACGTCTCATCTCGCCTTCGCGTGCCGCTGCTGACAACCCCGGGCTGCGTACGGAGAACCTGAAGGCGGTCGCGCTCTACAGCGACCACCAGATGAACGACTCCCGTATGGCCGTGATGACGGTACGGGCGGCCGTCGACTCGGGCGCCGTCGTCCTCAACCACGCCGAGGTGACGGGCCTGCGCCGCACCTGCGGCCGGGTGACCGGAGCCGAACTGCGCGACCGTACGGACGGTACGGAGTTCGGGGTGGACGCCCGCCTGGTGCTCAACGCCACCGGCCCGTGGGTGGACCATCTGCGCAGGCTGGAGGACAAGGGCGCAGCCCCCAGCGTGCGCCTGTCCAAGGGCGCGCACCTCGTACTCAAGCGCAAGTCCCCGTGGCGGGCGGCCATGGCGACGCCGATCGACAAGTACCGCATCACCTTCGCCCTGCCCTGGGAGGACCAGCTGCTGCTGGGCACCACCGACGAGGCGTACGAGGGCGATCCCGCCGATGTCACCGCGACGGAAGCCGACATCCAGCAGATCCTGGACGAGGCCGCTTTCTCCGTACGCGACGAGCATCTGTCCCGCGACCTGATCAGTTATGCCTTCGCGGGGCTGCGGGTCCTTCCGGGCGGTCCGGGCGGCGTGACGGCGGCCAAGCGGGAGACGGTCGTCAGCGAGGGCAGCGGCGGAATGCTCTCGGTCGCGGGCGGCAAGTGGACGACGTACAGGCACATCGGCCGTGCCGTGATGAACAAACTGGCCAAGCTGCCCGGCGGTTCACTCGCGCAGGACATGGAGCCCGTGCGGGAACTGGTACGGCGCACTCCGCTGCCGGGCATCTGCAACCCGAACGCGGTCGCGCACCGGCTGCTGGTGGACCGGGAGCGGGAGCCGGGGCCGCGTATGGACCCGATGACCGCACGTCAACTGGCAACCCACTACGGTTCGTTGGCCTTCGACATCGCACGGCTGGTCAACGAGGACCCGTCGCTGGGCGAACGCATCCATCCGGACGGCCCGGAGATCTGGGCGCAGGTCGTCCACGCCCGCGACCACGAGTGGGCCGAGACCGTGGACGACGTGCTGCGCCGCCGCACCACGCTGACGATCCGCGGCCTGGACACCGACGAGGTGCGCAAGCGGGTCGGGATGCTGCTGGCCGAGCGGCCCGACTGACGCGAGGCCGACCGAGGCCCAGGTTGCCGTGCGGACGTGGAGTCCGCACGGCAACTCCCCGATGCTCCAACGCCGTCCGGCGTCGTCTTCCCCGATCACGTCCGGCACGCTGGAACCTCCCGTCGCGGCAGGTTCAACCCCCGCGCACCGCGGGCTTGAGCCAGACCGCCGTGTCCGGTGCGAGCATGCCCTCGCCGGACCCCACGTCGCTGGAGAGCAGCGGCTCTCCGCCGGACGTCAGCGGCACTGGCCGGCCGCTCAGGTTGACCCTGCACTCGAGTACGCCGCCGCGGCGGAAGGCCACTTCCCCGTCTTCCGTCGGCAGCCACTCGACGCCCTCGCTCCCCCGGAAGCCGCGGCGCAGCCTCAGCGCGGTGCGGTACAGCTCCAGGAAGGAATCCGCTCGCCCGGTCTGCGCCTCGGCCGAAAAGCCGCCCCATCCCTTGGGCTGCGGGAGCCAACCGCCGCTCGGCCCGAATCCGTACGAGGGGCCGTCCTCCTGCCAGGGCAGCGGTACGCGGCAGCCGTCGCGTCCCTTCTGGGCGTGCCCGGTGCGTTCCCACATCGGGTCGCGCAGTGCGCCGGCAGGCAGATCCGCGACCTCGGGAAGCCCCAGCTCCTCGCCCTGGTAGAGGTACGCGGTCCCGGGCAGGGCCAGGGTGAGCAGTGCGGCGGCACGGGCGCGGCGACGGCCACGCGCCAGGTCGGGGGCGGGCTCCCGGCCCTCCGTGAGCAGCCATTCGTTGAGGTCGGTGCCCTCGGGGAGGCCGTACCGGGTGACGTGCCGCACCACGTCGTGGTTGGAGAGCACCCAGGTCGGCAGGGTGCCGACGGAGCGTGCACCGCCGAGCGAGGTGTCGATGACGTCGCGGAAGGAGCGTGCGTCCCAAGGGCAGCGCAGATGGAAGAAGTTGAACGCCTGGTGGAGCTCGCCGGGCCTGGTGTACATGGGCAGGCGGGCCGCGCTGACGCCGGCTTCTGCCACTGCGATGCGGGGTGGCTCGTAGGCGTCGAGAACCTTCCGCCAGGAGCGGTAGATCTCGTGCACCTCGTCACGGTCCCAGAAGGGGTGATTGTCGCCCTGCGGCGGCGAGTTCAGCGGTGCGGCGTCGTTGCCGTGGGTGGCGCGCAGAGGCGGCACGAGATCTTTGCGCAGCCGGTGCGCGACATCGACCCGGAACCCGTCGACGCCGAGGTCGAGCCAGAAGCGCAGTGTGCGCTCGAAGTCGGCGGCGACCTCGGGGTTCTCCCAGTTCAGGTCCGGCTGTTCGGCGGCGAAGATGTGCATGTACCACTGGCCGTCCCGGGTCCTGCTCCACGCGCCGCCCCCGAATTTGGACTGCCAGTCCGCGGGCGGCTCGCTTCCGCCAGGACCTCCCCCTACCTCCCGGGCCGCAGGCCCAGAGGGAGGCCCGGGAGGTGCCCCCAGGCCGTCGCGGAAGTGGAAACGGTCGCGGGCAGCGGAGCCGGGCGCGGAGGCCAGCGCCTCGACGAACCAGGGGTGCTGGTCGGAGCAGTGGTTGGGCACGATGTCGATGATGATTTTCAGGCCGTGGCCGTGTGCTCGTGCCAGCAGTTCGCGGAAGTCGTCGAGGGTGCCGTGCCGCGGATCGACGTCGCGGTAGTCGGAGACGTCGTATCCGCCGTCGGCCCATGGCGAGGGGTAGAACGGCGTGAGCCAGAGCGCGTCGACGCCGAGCCCGGCGAGGTGGCCGAGCCGTGCGGTGACGCCGCGCAGATCGCCCATGCCGTCGCCGTCGGAGTCCGAGAAGCTGGGCACGTACACCTGGTAGACGACGGCCTCGCGCCACCAGTCGGCGTCCTGCGCCGGCTCATGGAGCGTGAGGCCCGTGCCTTGCGCCGGCCGGGCGGCTGCTGCCCGGCTCAGAGGATTCTCCTGCACTGCGGCCTCCTCGTGCCCATCTCACTGCTGCTTGCCCAACGTCTGCTAAAACGCTTGCGCAATCCTGATCACCGTCGGCCTTCTGGTCAAGTCATTGCCGCTAAAAGCCTTGCGTAGCCGCCTGTTAACCTGCCGCGATGAGCCACGTGCATCAGGAGCGTCAGGGGCACCCCTCAGCCGCGACCATGGCGGACGTCGCACGCGCCGTCGGGGTCTCC
>DATMEI010000461.1:0-7840 GCA_035556995.1 Streptomyces sp. | reverse complement strand
AGACCCAGTAGCCGTATTTCGCGCTCGGGGACGGCGGGGACCTCGACGCCCAACAGGCGCCGCTGCAGCGGGTGGTACCCGAACAGGAAGACCGCCTGACTGAGGGCACACCCGCCGGCAAGCAGCATGGACAAGCGGCGGTTCACCGTGGCAGCACTCCCCCGAGTCACACGTCTTCGACAACGCACCGAGCCCGCCTCAAGTGTGCCGCAGTAGCTCCTGTCGTGACAGTGACCTCTGAGAAGACAGCAGCCGGACACAGTGGGCAAGGACGTCAACTCGACCGGTGCGTCGGCCGGCAGACCGGCGAGGTAATCGCCGAGAACGCAAGCAAGCGTCAGGCCACTTGTGGTGTCATGCACATCACCCGGGCGGCAGGGAACGGCAGACAGTCTCCACGCGTGAGTAGGAGACATCTGCGGGACCGCCGTCAGGCAACGCCGGCTACGCCCGCACCAGCACCCCCCTTCACCCACGGACCTCATGACCATGCAGGGAGACGCAACATGCGTATCGGACCGGAGAGATGGGCGGCGGTGTGCGTACCCCTGATGCTGCTGGCAGTGGCCGCCTGTGGCTCGGAGGAGCCCGAGGCGCAGTCACCTCCTGAAGTGGGGACCGCTTCCTCGACCGACGGCCGGTCGTCGGACTCCGGCGGATCAGGCCCCCGTGAGGACTCCGGCGGGGAAAGCCGCGGTGGTTCGGGTGCGCGAGGGTCGGACTCCATCGGGGACTCGGCGGGCCCCGGCTCGCCCGGGGCGTCCGGAGCACAGGGCGGACCCCGCGGCGAGAACGTGTCCGTGTGGCCGGAGGACGATGTCGTGGGGTTGGTGGCCCGGCCGGGGGCGTCCGGCACGAAGCCGAGGGACACGGCGATCGTGACCTACGAAGCCGGTGAGACAACGGATTTCGCCGACGCGATACGCACGGCCTCCGCCTCGTGGAACGACAGGGTGTCCAACGTCAGGCTGCGTCCCGTCCCCGACGGGGAGGAGCCGGACATCCGCATCGAAGTCGTCAAGGGCTGGCCAGGCGCCGACCCCGCGGGGCCGAGCCTCGGCAGGGGCACCATCAGCATCGGCCTCAAGGCGCTCACCCAGGGGCACGATCCGGTACGGGTCGTGGCTCACGAGTTCGGCCACATGCTGGGGCTGGACGACAAGCAGCCGGGGCCCTGCTCGAGCGTGATGTCGGGCAAGTCCCCCGGCACGTCCTGCAAGAACTTCTTCCCCGACCGGACTGAAAGGCGCCAGGTCGAGCGCAACTTCGCAGAGACGGGCACGTAGGAGACGACCGCGGTTCCGCCGGCGTCCCACAGCACGGCTGGTCAGGCACGACTCCGATATCCTCTGCCGGAATCGAAGCACGCGATCCCCGCGGGACAACACCAACTGGTGCGGAGCCACTTGCCCATGCCGATGCCTCATGCCCACGTCGTCCGACCCTGAGAACGACCCCGGACTGAAACGGCAGCTCGGCCTGTTCGACGCCGTCGTGATCGGGCTGGGGTCCATGCTCGGCGCCGGGATCTTCGCAGCCGTGGCACCGGCGGCCGAAGCTGCCGGGTCGGGGCTGCTGCTCGGGCTCGCCGTCGCCGCGACGGTGGCGTACTGCAACGCGACCTCCTCGGCGAGGCTCGCGGCCCGCTATCCGGCTTCGGGCGGCACGTACGTCTACGGACGGGAACGGCTGGGCCCGTTCTGGGGCTACCTGGCCGGGTGGGGCTTCGTGGTCGGCAAGACCGCGTCCTGCGCGGCGATGGCGCTGACCGTCGGCACATATGTGTGGCCCGGGCAGGCGCACGCGGTGGCGGTCGCGGCCGTGGTCGCACTGACCGCGGTCAACTACGCCGGGGTGAAGAAGAGCGCCTGGCTGACGCGCGTGATCGTCACGGTCGTGCTGGCGGTCCTCGCCGCCGTGGTGACTGCCGCCCTGACCGGCGGCACCGCCGACTCCGCCCGCCTGCACATCGGTTCGGATGCCGGTGCGGGCGGAGTGCTGCAGGCGGCCGGGCTGCTCTTCTTCGCCTTCGCCGGCTATGCGCGCATCGCCACGATGGGCGAGGAAGTCCGCGACCCCGCCCGCACCATCCCCAGGGCGATCCCGATCGCTCTGGGGATCACCCTCGTCGTCTACGCCCTCGTCGCCGTCGCCGCCTTGACCGTCCTGGGCCCGGAGGCGCTTGCCGGGGCGGGCGCCCCGCTGGCCGAAGCCGTACGGGCGGCGGGCGTGCCCTGGCTGGCGCCGGTCGTGCAGGCCGGGGGCGCGGTCGCAGCCCTGGGCTCCCTGCTCGCCCTGATTCTGGGAGTCTCGCGGACCACGCTGGCGATGGCCCGCGACCGTCACCTGCCGCACGCCCTGACCGCCGTGCATCCCCGCTTCGCGGTGCCGCACCGTGCCGAGCTGACCGTCGGCGCAGTCGTCGCGGTGCTCGCGGCCACGCTCGACGTACGGAGTGCCATCGGTTTCTCCTCCTTCAGCGTGCTGGCCTACTACGCCATCGGCCACGCCTCCGCCTGGACCCTGACCCCGCAGGAGGGCCGTCCGGCCCGCGTCATTCCCCTCCTGGGTCTGGCGGGGTGCCTGCTGCTTGCCTTCGCCGTCCCTCGCCCCTCTCTTCTCGCGGGGGCCGGTGTGCTGCTGGCGGGGGCTGCCGCGTACGGCATCCGCAAGGGCTTGAACGGGCGGGGCTGACGAACTCCGGAAAGCCTGAACGGCCGGGAACGACCGCCCCTGGCAAGGGAGTTGAGGCGGCGCGCACGCCGGCCGGGTGTCCTTGTGGAGGCCTGGGGGTGGCGTACGGGCGCGTCGTGCGCCTATAGTTTTGGTCGTACGACCAAGGCGATTGCCCAAGGCGTTCGCCCAACCGTACGGCCGAGCTGACATGAACCGACCGAGCGACCCCGAGCTGGAGTGACAGACAGTGACCCCGACATCATCGGAACGCGGCCAGGAGACCCGTGAGCGGCTGCTCGATGCCGCGGCGCAGCTCATCGTCGAGGACGGCTGGGGCGCGGTGACCACGCGGCGGGTGGCCGACCGGGCCGGACTGCGGCCCGGACTGGTGCACTACCACTTCCGCACGGTCGAGGATCTTCTGATCGAAGCCGCCCTGGCCACCGCACGGCGTGAGGCGACAGCCGCGGCCGACGCGCTCTCACAGACCGCCGACGCCGACGAGGGCATCACCCAGGTGCTGGAAATGATGTCGTCCTACAGCGCCGAGGACCCGGCGACCGTGCTGTTCAGCGAGATGCTGCTCGCCTCGACCCGTATCGAGCGGCTGCGCAGCGAACTGGCGGACCTGATGGCCGAGTGGCGTACGGGGGTCGCCGACTGGCTGCGATCCGCGGACGCCTCCCGCGACGCGGCGGCGGGTCCAGACGGCGGCGGCGACGGCGGTACGGCCGGGCGGGACGGCTACGAGGCCACGGCCATGCTGCTCGGGGCAGCGCTCGACGGACTCGTACTGCACCGCCTGATCGACCCGGCACTCGCAGAGATCTCCGTGACCGAGCCGCTGGCACGGCTCGCCGGGGCGGCCGGGCGACGAGACCCGGACGACAGCTGACGCGGGCCTGCCCGACCGGCACGGCACCGCACACGGCGCCGCACGGCACGACACCGCATGGCAACCGCACGCGGCAACGACAGCGCGCACACCACGAGGAGGGACCCCTTGGCACGCACGACCACAGCCGACGACCACGCCGGCACGAACGCCGGCACCCCAACTGCCCGTGGCGGCGCCCGTCTTCACGGCCTGACCAAGACGTACGGATCGGGCGAGGCCGCGGTCTCCGCCCTGGACGGCGTGGACTTGGACATCGCACCCGGAGAGCTGGTCGTCGTGCTCGGACCCAGCGGTTCGGGCAAGACGACGCTGCTGAACGTGCTCGGCGGCATCGAGTCCGCCGACAGCGGCTCGGCCGAGGTCTCCGGAGTCGACCTGACGGGCCGACGGCCCCGCGACCTGGCGGGCTTCCGGAGGGAACACATCGGCTTCGTCTTCCAGTTCTTCAACCTCGTGCCCACTCTGACGGCCCGGGAGAACGTCGAGGTGATGGTCGAACTCACCGGTCGCGGCGACCGTCGCGGCGTGACCGGGCTGCTGGAGTCCGTCGGTCTCGGCGACCGCCTCGACTACTTCCCCGCACAGCTCTCCGGCGGCCAGCAGCAGCGGGTCGCGATCGCACGCGCCCTGGCCACCGACCCCGATCTGCTGCTCGCCGACGAGCCGACGGGCGCTCTGGACGTGGCCACGGGCAAGTCCGTGCTGCGACTGCTCCAGCAGAGCAACCGGGAGGGCCGCGGCGTGCTCATGGTCACGCACAACGCCGCCGTCGCACAGATCGCCCACCGCGTGGTGACCATGCGGGACGGCAGGGTCGAGTCGGTGGAACGCAACGCGGCTCCCGCCGACGTCTCCACCGTGGACTGGTGAGCGTCCATGAACCGGATACTTCTCACCAAGACCCGGCGTGATCTGCGGCGCAGGCTGCCGCAGTTCGGCGCGATCGGGGTGACCGTGCTGATCGGCGTGCTGCTGTTCGTCGCCAGCTACGACGCCTACCGCAACCTCGGTTCCAGTTACGAACACACCTACTCCCGCATGCACTTCGCCGATCTGACGGCAACCGGCGGCGACCCGGCGGGAGTTGCCTCCGCTGCCCGCGCCGACGGGGGCGTGGCCGAGGAGACCACCCGCACCCAGGCACGGATGCCGGTGCGTCTCGGCGGCGACGAACTGCTGGGCCGCGTCACCGGATTGCCGGCGGGGAAGCAGCCCGCCGTCAACAAGGTCGACGTCGTCTCCGGTCACTATCCGCGCAGCGGCGACAGCCACGGCGTACTCATCGAGCGGCACACGGCGAAGACCTTCGGCCTCTCCCCCGGTGACACGTCGAAGATCTTCGACGGTGCGCGCTGGCGGACCGTGACCGTACGGGGCGTCGCCGAATCCCCCGAGTATCTGTGGCCCGCACTGAGCCGGCAGCAAGTCATCGGCGACCCGCACAACTTCGCCGTGGTCTTCGCGCCCGAAGCCACCGTACGGAAACTGGCCGGCGAGAGCGCGGCCGTGGCCCGGCAGACGCTGGTACGGCTGACCGCGGACGCCCGCGACGACGGCGGCGTCACAGCGGAACGCGTCACCGGACGGCTGCGTGCCGCGGGGGCATCGGAGGTGCAGCCCCGCTCGGAGCACCCCTCGCATGCCGCCCTCAACACGGACCTCGACGGTTTCTCCCAACTCTCCGTCGCCTTCCCGGTGTTGTTCCTCTCCGCTGCCGCGGTCGCCGCGTACGTCCTGATCACCAGGCTGGTGCTCGCCGAGCGCAAGGTCATCGCTACCTTCCTCGCCGCCGGAGTGCCGCGCGGCACCGTGGCACGGCACTACCTCGGGCACGGAGTGCTCGCCGGTACGGGCGGCGCCGTCCTGGGTGTGGCGGCGGGCGCGGCGGCGACGACCGCGATGACACACGCCTACACCTCCGAACTCGGCATCCCCTACACGCTGGTGGAGCACCGTCCTGCCGTCATGCTGGCCGGTGCGCTCTTCGGCGTACTGGTCGGACTGGTCGGCGGTGCGGCTCCCGCCTGGGCCACGACCAGGACCGCACCCGCCGAGGCCATGCGCGGTGACGGCGGCACCCTGACGCCTCCGGGCAGGTGGAGCAGGGCGCTGGCGCGTGCCCGGCAACTGCCCCTGACCGTACGGCTGTCGCTGCGCGAGCTCGGCCGCAGCCGCCGCCGCACCCTGGCGACCGTGCTGGGCAGTGTGCTGGCGCTCGTCCTGGTACTCACGTCCGCGGGCATGGCCACCAGCATGAGGACGGCCATGGATGTGCAGTTCGACGAGGTGCAGCGGGAGGACGCCACCGTCAGCGCCGGTCCGCACGCACCGGACCAACAGCAGGCGCTGCGCGGCCTGGACGGCGTGGCTGCAGCCGAACCTGTGACGACGGCACAGGTCACCGCCACCTCGGGCGGCGGCTCGTACAGCACCTCCCTGACCGGCTACCTGCCGGGCACGACCATGCACGGATTCCGCACGCCGGAGGGCAGCGAACGTCAACTGCCCGTGGACGGCGGCATCCTGGCCGGCAAGGCACTCGCGGACCGTCTGCACGTCTCCCCCGGTGACCGGGTCACGCTGCGGACTCCCGACGGAGGGACGAAGCGGGTGCGGCTGGCAGGGCTCGTCGACGAACCGATGGGCTCGGCGCTGTACGGCACCCGCGCCACCGTCGAGGCAGCGGCCGGCAGCACGTCCGACGGATCGCCCAACGGCTATGCGCTGCGGTTCACTTCCGGCGCGACCGCAGCCGACCACGACCGGATACGCGACGAGGCCACCGCCCTCGACGGCATCGTCGCCTACGCCGACTCCCAGGCGCTGGAGCGGCAGATCGACCGCTACATGGCGCTCTTCTGGGTGTTCGTGGGGGTGATGCTCCTCCTCGGCGGCCTGCTGGCACTGACCGTCATCTACGTGACGATGACCGTGAACATCGCTGAACGCACCAACGAGTTGGCGACCCTCAGGGCGTCAGGTGTGTCGCTGCGCCGCATCGCCGGGCTGCTGGCAGCGGAGAATCTGGCCGCCACGCTGCTCGCTCTTCCGGTGGGCCTTGCCGCGGGATTCGCCGCGGCCTGGCAGTTCCTGCGCTCCTTCAACAGCGACATGTTCTCCATGGAACTGGAGATCGGCTGGCCGGTGGCACTGGGGGCGGTCCTCGCTGTGGCGGGCGCGTCGCTGCTCTCGCAGGTCCCGGCTGTACGGGCGGTCCAGCGGCTCGACGTCGCACGTGTCGTACGGGAACGCGCCGGCTGAGCCCCGCCCCTGGGGGGAGGGGGCGGAACGTGGCCGGGCCCAACGGGCCGGGGCACATGGGGGCACGAAGGGGGGCGCGGCCCCGGTCAGCTCATCGAGCTGCCCGGGGCCGCCGTGCGTGCGGGCACCTTCACTCGAAGTCCCTCCGGAGCAGCCGTTGCCCGGCAACCGCCGCCCCGGGAAGGCCGCCTGGCGGCTGCGCGGACGTCCACAGCATCAACGGGCGGTCGCGGAAGCCCACTTGGGGAGAGCCACGCCACACGCACATCCGTCCTCGATGTGACCCTTCTCTCCGGGGTGTCCCGCCGACGCCCGCTTGTCCGCTTCGCACCTATCGGGTTGACCTGCACAGATGGTGGTTCCTGTTGTATTCCGTGAGCTGATGGATCACTCGTGAGGGTTTTTGTCCCTCCGAGGGGGTGTGCTTACGGTCGCCACCGCTCGACACGTTCGCCACGGAACCTGTGGCGAACACCGCGATCGTTAGGAATCATTCACGATGCTGTTCTCCGGCAAGGGCCGTAACCGTGGGTCCGTCAAGGCCGCACGCCTCGCCGTACTCAGCGGCGTCGCCGGCGCCGCTGTCGCCCTCCCGATGGTGACGGCGCCCGGTGCGCAGGCTGCCTCTGTCGGCACCTGGGACAAGGTCGCCGAGTGCGAGTCCAGCGGCAACTGGCAGGCGAACACCGGCAACGGCTACTACGGCGGTCTGCAGTTCAACGAGTCAAGCTGGAAGGCGGCCGGCGGTACCGAGTACGCGCCGCGCGCCGACCAGGCAAGCAAGGAACAACAGATCGCCACGGCCGAGAAGCTGCTCGACCAGCAGGGCCCGGGTGCCTGGGCGTGCGCCGGTGAAGGCGGCCTGACCGCCGACGGCGCCCCCGCCGAGGTCGACCCCGGCAGCGGCGGCGGTGACGACTCGGACTCCGGGCCCGCCTCCGGCGACTCGCAGCAGAGCGAGCCGCAGGAGCAGCCGAAGCACGAAACGCAGGGGGCGGACAAGGG
>DATMEI010000460.1:0-3440 GCA_035556995.1 Streptomyces sp. | reverse complement strand
AGGTCGAGGTTGTCGACGTGGATCCCGCGGGCCGCGACATTGGTCGCCACCAGTACCGTCACATGCCCGGACTTGAAGCGGGACAGGGTCCGGGTGCGCTGCGGCTGGGACTTGCCGCCGTGCAGCGCTGCCGCCCGTACGCCGCTGTTCAGGAGGTCCTTGGTCAGCCGGTCGACGGCGTGCTTGGTGTCCAGGAACATCAGCACCTGACCGTCGCGGGCGGCGATCTCCGTCGTCGTGGCGTGCTTGTCGGCGCCGTGGACGTGCAGGACGTGGTGCTCCATCGTGGTAACGGCGCCCGCGGACGGGTCGACGGAGTGCACAACTGGGTCGTTCAGGTAACGGCGCACGAGCAGGTCGACGTTGCGGTCGAGGGTGGCGGAGAAGAGCATCCGCTGGCCGTCCGGGCGCACCTTGTCGAGCAGCTCCGTGACCTGCGGCATGAAGCCCATGTCGGCCATCTGGTCCGCCTCGTCCAGGACGGTCAGGCCGACCCGGTCCAGACGGCAGTCGCCGCGCTCGATCAGGTCCTTGAGCCGTCCCGGCGTCGCGACGACGACCTCGGCTCCACCGCGCAGCGCGCTGGCCTGGCGGCCGATCGACATGCCGCCGACGACGGTGGCAGTCCGCAGCTGCATCGCCCGGGCGTACGGCGTCAGCGCGTCGGTGACCTGCTGTGCGAGTTCCCGGGTGGGGACGAGGACCAAGGCCAACGGCCGTCCGGATTCAGCTCGTTGACCCGCTGTACGAGCCAGCAGGGCGAGGCCGAAGGCGAGCGTCTTGCCCGACCCGGTCCGCCCGCGGCCCAGGACGTCGCGTCCCGCAAGGGAGTTGGGCAGGGTGGCCCCCTGGATGGGGAACGGTACGGTCAGGCCCTCGGCGTTCAGCGCCGCCAACAGGGGCGCGGGCATGTCCAGTTCGGCGAATGCCGCTGCGGCGGGCAGCGCCGGGGTCATGGTGTTCGGAAGCGCGAACTCTCCCTGCCGTGCGGCGGGACGGCGACCGTTGCCGCCGGAACGGGCCGGGGGTCCGGACCGCTTCTGGCCGGAGTTGCCGTTCGGGGTCTGGAAGCGGCGTCCGCCGCCCTTGCCCGAGCCACCCGAGCCGGCGGAGCCGCCCGTACGGGTGCGGGAGTATCGGTCGTTCGTGCGTGCTGTGCGGTTCATGCAGAACCTTCCTCGATGCGGCGCGTATCGAGGAATTCGCGGCGCGGCAGCCATGGCCGGCGCGGGGAATCGCAAGAACGAGCCGAAAAGCAAGTTGAAAAAGAAGCGCGGTTGCCCGGAACCAGGCCGTTGCCCGGAATCAATCCGTGTCCGGCACTTCGAGGTGGACGACACCTGCCGGGCCTGTGGCCGGGGTGTCGGAAAAAGCGAATTGTTGCGGGCCGGCATGCGGCCGGGCCCTGAAGGGGAGTTTCGCCCGTACGGGAGGGACAGGAGGGCATAGCCCCTCGATGTCGCCGGCGCCGTTGCCGCGCACGATGGACGGGCTCCCGGTAAAGCAGCGAGCTGGGCCCGCACCCGAGGGTGCGGGCCCAGCTTCGCGATACGCCTCAGTGTCAGGCAGGAGTGATGTTCTCCGCCTGCGGGCCCTTCTGGCCCTGAGTGACGTCGAAGTTCACCTTCTGGCCTTCCTGCAGCTCACGGAAGCCCTGGGCGGCAATGTTCGAGTAGTGGGCGAAGACGTCAGCGCCGCCGCCCTCCTGCTCGATGAAGCCGAAACCCTTTTCCGAGTTGAACCACTTCACGGTGCCAGTAGCCATGTCATATCTCCTTCGGGGCAGTGCCCGGGGCCCGCACTCTGCGAACCCCGCGTCGCCGCGATGATTGCCCCATCCGGAAAAAATCACCGGCATCACAAAAAAGTGCGCTCACCGACGCAGAAGACGGTAAGAGCACTTGAAGTCTTTGGGAACCACAACTGCAACCAGACTCAACGGTAACACAATGAGCGACCGACCACGCACGTCACGCAATTCCGCCTCACAGGGGCACCGACCCCCCGGGGCGGCCGGGCTGTGGCCGGCGGAAGTGGCGCCGGCAGATGTGACGACTGACACCCGTGATGCGCTCGAAGCGGTCGCGGAAGGCGGTGGGTGAGCCGGAGCCGACCTGGGCCGGCCGTGCCGCGGAAGCCCCTACGCTGACAGCCTGTGCGATCACCGAGTGTGGTCGCCGGGGGTGCCCGTGGCCGGCGTGAACGGCAACGCGCCTGCCAGGTCCTCCCCCACCGCCCAGGCGCAGAACCGGGACCACGAAGCGGAGTCCAGCTGTTCCCGGCCCCTGCCGTAGTGCCTCAGCACGTCAAAGCCGGGACAGCACAAGGTCTTTGACTTCTTCCGCGCAGCCCCAGGACAGCGTCACGCCCGAACCACCGTGGCCGTAGTTGTGGACGAGGATGCCGTCATCGTCGGTGGGTTCGAGTTCGAGCCGTACGCCCGACGGGC
Source organism: Streptomyces sp. (assembly GCA_035556995.1). Classification (GTDB taxonomy): domain Bacteria; phylum Actinomycetota; class Actinomycetes; order Streptomycetales; family Streptomycetaceae; genus Streptomyces. The sequence continues at coordinate 991 of DATMEI010000460.1, read as the reverse complement.
GTACGGGACGGAGCGCGGCGCGGTGTTCGAGCACCGGCGCTTCCAGCAGGCGCGGGTCGAGTCCGGCGCAGCGCGCGATGATCGCCGCGGCGGTCTCCATGCTGGGCGTGGTCTCCCACGCTCCCTCGTCCGCGGTGCCGCCCAGGATGCAGCTGTCTTCGTGAGGGATGATGTAGGCCTCACCGCCGGGGTGCCCGAAGTCGGCGACGACCTTGGTGATTCCCGGGTTCCCGACGCGCACCCACTGGCCGCGGACCGGTACGAGGCCGGTGTCCCCGGTGAGGTCCCCGGCTGCCATGCCGGTGCAGTTCACCAGCACATCGGCCGCTGCGGCGCCTTCGCCGAGTGACGAGACCGTACGTGTGACGACCGTGCCGCCGCCTTCGCAGAACCGGCGTGTGAGGTACGGGAGATGGACGGGCATGGTGACCACCGGCTGCGTGAAGCAGTAGGCGCCGCGGAATCCGGCGGGCAGGTCTTCTTCAGCGCACCGCGTGAGGTCGGGCACCGCGCTCGCCCACCAGGGGTCGGCGCCGAGATCTTCGCGCCACAGTTGCAGGGATTCCCGTATCAGCACGCCGGTGTGCGGGTCGCCCGCCATCGCGTCGAAGTGCGCCTTGCTGACGCCGCTCCAGCCCAGCACCCGGTCCACCGGATGGGCACGGTAGGGGAACCACGTCGCTCCGGCGACCGCGGATGTGCTCGACTCCGGTGGGGCGCCGGTCCAGATCTGCACCGTCAGGCCCGATTCCTGCAGGGTGATCGCTGTGGTGAGACCGATGACCCCGCAGCCGACGACGACGGCGTCGGGCCGGCAGCGGCCGGTGACGCTCACGTCTGCGGCCCGTCAGTAAACCTGTGGAATTCCCTGGAGTTGGACAATTCCCCGACCTCATATTTCATACGCAGGCGAAGACGGACACCGGGTTGATGAAACACAGTCGCAACACGAATCAGGTTCCGTAATTCCCGTATCCGGGGGCTCCCGATC
>DATMEI010000459.1:0-3723 GCA_035556995.1 Streptomyces sp. | reverse complement strand
GGCCTCCGCGATCACTCTGGCGACGGAGGGGGCCATGAACTTGGGGCGGGAGGACAGCCAGTGGCCTGCGGTGAGTTCGATGGCCGGATTCTGGCGGTTGATGTTGCCGCAACTTGCCGGAGCGGACTTTGCGGACCGTATGGACCCGAGCGGAACGCCGCCGTGACGACGGTGTTCGCGTCGCTCCCGCGGGGCGCTCCACGGGAGCGCGAGGGAAGGCCGTCCCTGGTCAGAGGTCGGTTCGTGACTGCTGGGGGATACACGTAACTGCCCGTAATAGGCCGAGGGTTGCTACGGTGACGGTATAATGAATGCATTCTTTGGCCTCCATTCACCGGGTAGTCGGCGATGTGTTTCAGCCGTGCCGAACCCGGGACGGCACGGCTCGTGTTAATGAGGAGTAATCGTGGCGAAGCGGGACCGGGGAGGCATCACCCGGCGCAGGATCTTGGAGGCTGCTGCGGCGGTATTCGAAAAGGAGGGATACCAGGCCGCGACCGTCACGGAGATCATCGACAGGGCCGGGGTCACCAAGGGGGCGCTGTACTTCCATTTCCCGTCGAAGGAAGACCTGGTCGACGGGATCTTCGATAGCCAGGACTTCCGGGTGTCCGTTCCGCCGCAGACCGTCAAGCTGCAGGAACTCATCGACACCGTCCGTGTATGCGCGTACAGACTGCACACGGAAACGCTCGTACGGGCGGGCTTCCGGCTCGCTCTCGACGCACGGAGAAGAAGTCCCCTGGCCGGTGTGAGTCCGTTCAAGGAATGGACCGCCGACATGCAGCGCACGCTCCGCGCGGCGGAAAGCCAGGGGGAGCTGCTCCCGCACATCGAACCTGCCAAAACAGCGCGCTTGTGTGTCAGCGCCTTTGTGGGACTCCAGCTCATGGCGGAGAACACGGAGGAGAACGAAGACATCCCGGAGCAGTTGGCGGTACTGCTGTGTCACCTTCTGTCGAGCATCGCGGTCCCGCCGGTCCTCACAGGTCTTGACCTTTCGCCCTCCCGGTGCCACGTGCTGGAAGAAGCCGGCGCCGCTTCCGAGGGTCCGGAAGCCCCCGCCTCTCTCGTCTGAACTGCGCCCGCGCGTCGGGACGTTCCGAGCCGCCGGCGGATGCCCGGGCAGGTATTGCTGCCTCTTGCGGCAGTTCTTTCCTTTCTTTTCCTTCCCCTGTACCGCCGCGCACTGCGCACAGCCGCGGTGCGTATCCGTACAGAACGATGACGGAACTTCACCAAGGTCTGACTCGAGTTGACTTGAGGTGCGACGGCGCAGCGAACAGGCTGAATGACAGCTCCCAGAGCAACGGGCCGACGCGATGAGACGAGTTGTCGCCGTGCACTGTGGGGCGCCGTCCGGAACCTGCGGCAGCACATGACCCGGTGCGCCGCGTGCCGCGCGGTCCGCCGTCTGCAACAACCCGCTGCAGCCCCGCTGCCGTTACCGCCCGAGCAGAGTGACCACGACCATTCCCCGGAGACGCCGCCGGCGTCCGCCGCTGTCCGGTCCTGCCTGCCCGCCCGTGGCAGGCCCGGAGCATTTCGGTCATGAGGAGAGAGAACGCATGCACAGTACGTTGATCGTCGCCCGCATGGCTCCCGAGGCCAGTGGCGAAGTCGCCAAACTCTTCACCGACTTCGACGCCGGAGACATGCCACATCGAATGGGGACACGGCGTCGGCAGCTCTTCGCCTACAAGGGCCTGTACTTCCACCTTCAGGACTTCGACTCCGACAACGGGGGCGAGCTCATCGAGGAGGCGAAGGCCGACCCCCGGTTCATGAGGATCAGCGATGATCTGAAGCCGCACATCGAGGCCTACGACCCCGCCACTTGGCGTTCGCCCGCCGACGCCATGGCGACCCGCTTCTACGACTGGGTGGCTTCCGCGTGACCGGGCGTCGTGTGGCCATCACCGGCCTGGAGGTCCTCGCCCCGGGCGGCGTCGGCGTCAAGAACTTCTGGAGTCTGCTCGCCGCCGGGGAAACGGCCACGGGGCCCATCACCTTCTTCGACCCGACGCCCTTCCGCTCCCGGGTCGCGGCCGAGATCGACTTCGTTCCCGAGGAGCACGGGCTCGGCCCGCAGGAAGTACGGCGCATGGACCGGGCCGCCCAGCTCGCCGTCGTCGCGGCGCGCGGGGCGGTCGCCGACAGCGGCATCGACTTAGGTGACGCCGACCCGTACCGCGTCGGCGTCACCGTCGGCAGCGCCGTGGGCGCCACGATGGGACTCGACGAGGAGTACCGGATCGTCAGCGACGCCGGGCGGCTCGGTCTGGTCGACCACAACTACGCGGTGCCGCACCTGTACAGCTATCTCGTCCCGAGCTCGTTCTCCGCCGAAGTGGCTTGGGCCGTCGGTGCGGAAGGGCCCAACACCGTGGTGTCGACGGGCTGCACTTCGGGCATCGACTCGGTCGGCCACGCTGCCGACGTCATCCGCGAGGGCAGCGCGGACATCATGGTCGCCGGTTCGTCGGACGCCCCCATCTCGCCGATCACCATGGCGTGCTTCGACGCCATCAAGGCGACCACACCCCGGTACGACGAACCCGAGCGTGCGTCCCGCCCGTTCGACGCGACCCGGAACGGATTCGTCCTCGGCGAGGGCGCCGCCGTCTTCGTCCTGGAGGAACTGGAGAGCGCCAAGCGGCGCGGCGCCCACATCTACGCGGAGATCGCCGGCTACGCGACGCGCAGCAACGCCTACCACATGACCGGACTGCGCCCCGACGGAGCGGAGATGGCCGAAGCCATCAACGCCGCGCTCGACGAGGCCCGTACGAACCCCGACACCGTCGACTACGTCAACGCGCACGGCTCGGGCACCAAGCAGAACGACCGGCACGAGACCGCCGCGTTCAAGAAGAGCCTCGGCGACCACGCCTACCGGGTGCCGGTGAGCTCCATCAAATCCATGGTCGGCCACTCGCTGGGCGCCATCGGCTCGATCGAGATAGCCGCCTCCGCGCTCGCCATGGAGAACAACGTGGTGCCGCCCACGGCGAATCTGCACACCCCGGATCCCGAGTGCGACCTGGACTACGTGCCGCTGACGGCACGCGACCTGCGCACCGACACGGTACTGAGCGTCGGCAGTGGCTTCGGCGGATTCCAGAGCGCCATGGTGCTCGCCCACCCCGAGAGGAGCATCGCATGACCGCCTCCGTGGTGGTGACGGGCCTGGGCGTCGCGTCCCCCAACGGCCTCGGGGCGCACGACTACTGGGCCGCTGTCCGCAGCGGCAAGAGCGGCATCGGCCGCATCACCCGCTTCGACCCCTCGCAGTATCCGGCCCGTCTCGCGGGCGAGATCCCCGGGTTCGTGGCGAAGGACCACCTGCCGAGCAGGCTGCTGCCCCAGACCGACCGCATGACCCAACTCGCCCTGGCGGCTGCCGACTGGGCGCTCGCCGACGCGGGCGTCACACCCGGGGAACTGCCCGAGTACGACATGGGTGTCGTGACGGCCAGTTCGTCCGGTGGGTTCGAGTTCGGACAGGGCGAGCTGCAGAAACTGTGGAGCCAGGGCAGCCAGTACGTCAGCGCGTACCAGTCCTTCGCGTGGTTCTACGCCGTGAACAGCGGCCAGATCTCCATCCGCAACGGAATGAAGGGCCCCAGCGGGGTCGTCGTCAGCGACCAGGCAGGCGGGCTCGACGCCGTCGCACAGGCACGCCGGCAGATCCGCAAGGGCACGCCGCTGATCCTCTCCGGC
>DATMEI010000458.1:0-3902 GCA_035556995.1 Streptomyces sp. | reverse complement strand
GAGCGTCCCCGAATCCTCGTAGTGGGCGGCGGGTACGTCGGCTTGTACGCGGCGCGCCGCATCCTGAAGAAGATGCGGTACGGCGAGGCGACCGTCACAGTCGTCGACCCGCGCTCGTACATGACGTACCAGCCCTTCCTTCCCGAAGCTGCTGCCGGCAGCATCTCGCCGCGCCACGTCGTGGTTCCGCTGCGACGTGTGCTGCCCAAGGCCGAGGTCCTCACCGGTCGCGTCACGACCATCGACCAGGAGCGCAAGGTCGCAACGATCGCCCCGCTGGTCGGCGAGGCGTACGACCTGCCCTTCGACTACCTGGTCATCGCCATGGGCGCCGTCTCCCGTACGTTCCCGATCCCCGGCCTGGCCGAGAACGGCATCGGCATGAAGGGCGTCGAGGAGGCCATCGGCCTGCGCAACCACGTGCTGGAGCAGCTGGACAAGGCCGACTCGACCAACGACGAGGACGTACGGCGACGGGCACTGACCTTCGTCTTCGTCGGCGGTGGCTTCGCGGGCGCGGAGACCATCGGCGAGGTCGAGGACATGGCCCGCGACGCGGCCAAGTACTACCCCAACGTCACACGCGAGGACATGCGCTTCATCCTCGTCGACACCGCGTCCGGCATCCTGCCGGAGGTCGGCCCGAAGCTGGGCGAATGGGGCCTGGAGCACCTGAAGAGCCGCGGTATCGAGGTCTACCTCAACACCTCGATGGACTCCTGCGTCGGCGGCCGCGTCCTGCTCAAGAACGGCCTCGACGTCGAGTCCAGCACCATCGTGTGGACCGCGGGCGTGAAGCCCAACCCGGCGCTGGCGCGTTTCGGCCTGCCGCTCGGCCCCAAGGGGCATGTGGACGTCGACGCGACCATGCAGGTCCGCGGCACGGACCACATCTGGGCAGCGGGCGACAACGCGCAGGTCCCGGACCTGGCCGCGGGCAAGGACGTTCAGGCCTACTGCCCGCCCAACGCGCAGCACGCGCTGCGCCAGGCCAGGGCGCTCGGCGACAACGTCATCTCCGGTCTGCGCGGCTTCCCGCAGGGCGAGTACAAGCACGCCAACAAGGGCGCCGTCGCCGGTCTGGGCCTCCACAAGGGCGTCGCGATGATCGTCCTCGGCAAGACGCGGATCAAGCTCAAGGGACGTCTCGCCTGGTACATGCACCGCGGCTACCACGGTCTGGCCGTGCCGACGTGGAACCGTAAGATCCGCGTCTTCGCCGACTGGACGCTGGGCATGTTCCTCAAGCGGGAGGTCGTCTCGCTCGGCGCGATGGAGCACCCGCGCGAGGAGTTCTACGAAGCGGCCTCGCCTGTGACCGCCGCTGCCGCGGAAGAGGCAGCCGCGGAGCGCAAGACCCAGGTGAAGGAAGGCCGTACAGCGCACAGGGAAGAGGCCAAGGCCTCCTGACGCCCGACCCGGTGCGCCGCGACCAGGTGCACCGTGGTGAAGAGCAGTCAGCAGCCGGAACGACAACGAGCCCTGCGACAGGGGGCGTCCGCCATCCGTGGTGCGGGCGCCCCCTTCGTCGTCCCGCAGGAAGGGCCGGCCGGCGGCGGCCGGGGCCGCGAAAACCCTTCTGCACCGGTGCGTAAGTCGGCATAGTCTGCACGACAAGCGTGTTGCATATATGGGGGTTCCACCCCTTCCTTCACGGAGGTGTGTGCAATGACCGATGTCGCACCGAGGCTCACCGCACTCGCCGAGAGAGTGCTCGGCGTTCCGCTTCCGATCCGCATCCGGGCCTGGGACGGCAGTGAAGCCGGCCCGCCCGGAGCTCCCGTACTGCGCATCCGGCACCGTCGCGCGCTGCGCCGCATCCTGTGGCGGCCGGGCGAACTCGGCCTGGCCCGCGCCTGGGTGGCCGGCGAACTCGAGGCCGACGGCGAGCTGTACGAACTGCTCAGCCGCCTTGCCGGCCTGCTCTGGGAGAAGGGCGACGAAAGCCCGCCCTCCCGGGGTGCCCTCGCGCTCGCAGGTGACGCGGACGTACGGGCTGCCGCACGTGAACTGGTCGCTCTCGGCGGCCTGTTGCCGCCCCCGGCCCCGCCCCGCGAGGAGACGTCCCGGCGCATCGGCGTCCGTCACACCCCCGGCCGGGACCGTAAGGCCATCAGCCACCACTACGACGTGGGCAACGACTTCTACGAACTGGTGCTCGGGCCGAGCATGGTCTACTCCTGCGCCTACTGGGAGCCCGGCGCCCCCGGCCGTACGCCCACCCTGGAAGACGCCCAGCACGCCAAACTCGACCTCATCTGCCGCAAGCTGGCGCTGAGTCCCGGGCGGCGGCTGCTGGACGTGGGGTGCGGATGGGGTTCGCTGGTGCTGCACGCGGCACGGGAGTACGGGGTGCACGCCGTCGGCGTCACGCTCTCCCAGGAGCAGGCGACCCATGCCCGTAAGCGCGTGGCCGAGGAGGGTCTGACCGACCGCGTGGAGATCCGCGTGCGGGACTACCGCGAGGTGTCCGACGGACCGTACGAGGCCATCGCCTCCATCGGGATGGCCGAACACGTCGGCAAGGACCATTACCGCCAGTACGCGGACGGGCTGTACGCGCTGCTCAAGCCGGGCGGACGCCTGCTCAACCATCAGATCGCGCGCCGGCCGCTGCAGGACGAATCGGCCTACGAGGTCGACGACTTCATCAACGCCTACGTCTTCCCCGACGGGGAACTGGCGCCCGTGGCGCAGACGGTGGGGGTGCTGGAACAGGCGGGCTTCGAGGTGCGGGACGTGGAGTCGCTGCGGGAGCACTACGCCCTGACGCTGCGGGCCTGGGTCGCCAATCTGGAAGCCGGCTTCCAGCGCGCTGTCCGTCTCACCTCGCCCGGGCGTGCACGTGTGTGGCGGCTGTACATGGCCGCGTCCGCGCTCTCTTTCGAGCGCAACCGGATCGGCATCAACCAGATCCTCGCGGTGCGTACGCCCGGGAGCGGGGACTCGGGGCTGCCGTTGCGCACCCGCGAATGGCTCGCCGCCGGCTGACCGACCGGCCCGGCTGACGGGCCGGCCCGGCTGACGGGCCTGCCTGCGCGCGGCGCCCGTCGGGGTCCCAGGTCCCGGTCCCGGGTCACGGTCCGGGGTTCCGGGTCCCGGGAGCCGGGCGGCTTCGCGCGTACGTCAGTCGCCGGCGCCTTCGCCGAGCACGAGCACCTGGATGGCGAGGACGGCGGCTCCGCGGGCCCAGTCGTGGAAGTCGGACACCTTCGTCTCCACGTTGACCGGCTCCGCGAGCGGGTTGCGGTGGGCGGCGACGGTGTCGAAGACCGTGCCGCCCGCGACGTCCATCAGCCCGACGCCCTCGCCGGCGAGCAGGATCTTCTCCGGCATGGCGAAGTTCGCGATCTGCGCGATGAGGATGCCCAGCCCGCGTGCTGCTTCGCCGATGACGCGGGCGGCAGCGGGCTCCTGCTGCCGGGCTTGCCGGAGAATCTCCTCGTAGCCGACGGGGCCGCCGGTCGCGGCGTGCATCTGATACTCGATGCTCGGGACGGCCAGCAGGGAGATGGCGCTGCCGCGCTCTCCCTGTGGGGTCAGCGGCCCGTTCGGATCGAGGATCCAGCGCTCTGCCGTGCCGCTGCGGTGGTCGTCCGGAGGGGGGACCGCCACCCCACCTATGACCAGTCCGTACCCGACGCCCGCGCCGATGGTGAGGACCGCGAACCGGTCCAGGCCGCGCCCCGCCCCGAACCAGGTCTCCGCCTCGACCAGCGCCGCGAAGTCGTTCTCCAGGAGCACCGGCAGATTCGTGCGCCGCTCCAGGAGCTTCGCGAAGGGCACCTCCCGCCAGTGCAGGTACGGGGAGTCGACGACCACGGACCGGTCCCGTACCTGGGCACCGATGCCGACGCCGATGCCCGCGAGCTGAGGGAAGTCGGCGGCGAAGGACCGCACGA
>DATMEI010000457.1:0-4648 GCA_035556995.1 Streptomyces sp. | reverse complement strand
CAGACACTCGGCCAGGCGGTGCTTGCGCATGACGCGCGTGGCCAGCCTGCGTCCCTCGTCGGTCAGCTCCAGATGCCGGTCGCCGGCGACCTTGACCAGCCCGTCACGCTCCATGCGCGCCACGGTCTGGCTCACGGTCGGCCCGCTCTGGTCGAGGCGCTCGGCGATACGGGCACGCATGGGAACGACGCCTTCCTCCTCCAGCTCCAGAATGGTGCGGAGATACATCTCCGTGGTGTCGATCAGTCCGGACATGCGTGCCCCTCGTCAGGTTCGTGCGGTGGCCCTTCGTCCAAGTCTGACGCATCGGAAGGACAACCGTCCCTCCGCGGACGGGATGCGGTCTTGACAGGGCACTGGTCCAGACCTCACCGTGACCGCGGCGAGTACCGGGGGCCGCGGGTGAGGGGCCTGTACGCCCCTTCGCCGAGGCCGGGGCGACCCGGGGAAGAGCCACAGGGAGTACGGGAGAAAAACCGAAAAGGGGGACCTGCGGGATGAGCGGGAAGACACTGGCGAGCGACTTCTTCGACGCGGCGACCACGCTGCTTCAGCAGGTCAGGGACGCCGAGATGGAACACATCGCCGCCGCCGGGGCGCTGCTCGCCGCCACCGTCGCGGACGGCGGGCGCGTCTTCGCCTTCGGCGCGGGCCACTCCTCGCTCCCCGCACAGGACGTCGTCTACCGCGCGGGCGGCCTCGCGGTGATGAATCTGCTGCCGGTTCCGGGTGCAGTCGGAGTGGACGTACGCCCCGCCACGCTCGGGAGTGCGCTGGAGCGCGTCGACGGTCTCGCCGCCGCGGTGCTCGACGCGGGCCCCGTACGGGACGGCGACCTGCTCTTCGTCATCTCGCTCTCCGGGCGCAACGCGCTGCCGGTGGAGATGGCGACGCACGCGCGGTCCCTGGGTCTCAAGGTCATCGGCGTGACCTCCGTGGCGTACACGCGGCACACGACGTCGCGGCACTCCTCCGGAACGTTCCTCAAGGACCACTGCGACATCGTGCTCGACAGCCGTATCCCGGTGGGGGACGCGGAGTTGACGGCCGAGGGCGTCACGGGCCCCTTCGCACCCGCGTCGACTGTCGTGACGAGCGCGCTCATGCAGGCCGTGGTCGCCACCGCCGTGGGCGACCTGGCCTCCCGCGGCATCGAGCCGCCGATGCTGCGCTCGGGGAACGTCGACGGCGGTCACGCGTGGAACGAGAGCGTCATGACGCGCTACGCGGACCGGATCTTCTACCGCTGAAGCCGCCCGGGTCTTCCACCGCTGAGACAGCCCGGAACTCCTACCGCCGGCGGGTGCTCTGCGCCAGGTCGACCGCCGCGGCGATGCGTACCGCGATGTCCTCGGCGTACGCCGCGTCCGAACGGTCGAAGGAACGCCGGCTGGCACCGCGCAGGAAAGTGACCACGCCCAGGGTCCGGCCGCGGCTGCGCAGCACCGCGCACAGCCCGTGCAGCGTTCCCTCCGGCCACTTACGGGCCGCCGCCCAGCCCTCGATCACACTGCCGCCTCCGCCGGCGTCGCCGCCGCCCGGCTCCGTACGGCCCGGAAAGACCCTCGCCGAGGCGACCCCTCCGACGCTCGCCCGGACCGAACCGCAGCGGGTGTACGCCTGAAGCGCCGGGTGGCCCTCGGCGTAGCCGACGGGGATGCCGCTGGGGCGGCCCTGCTGCTGAGCGGGCACGGGGCCCGGTCCGGAAGCCGCGGAGGACGGAGTGGCGGCCACGCGCACCAGCCGGGGAGCGGGGGGCGTTCCTCCCCCGCCGTGCTGCGTGCCTTCCTGGGCGCTGTCCTGCATTCCGTCGTGCATGCGGTCGTGCATGCCGTCCTCGTCGTCGCCCTCCGGATCACCGGTGCCGGAAGGGAGGACCAGGTCCAGCAACGCGTGATCGGCGAATCCCGCCAGGGCGAAGTCGAGATGGATCGTCGCCGACTCCATCGGGTCCTCGCACTCGGAAGCGGCGCGGGCCGCCCGGTGCAGCTGGTTGTCGCGGAAGCGCAGCCGGGCTGCCTCCTGTTCGAGGCGCTTGGACTCGGTGACGTCCTGGAAGAGCCAGGCCACCCCGAGCGGCACGGGCTCCTCCGCCAGCGGCGAGGAAAGCCGCAGGAATCCGCTGCGCCAGCACCTGCGCGCACCGCCGCCGCCCGCCTCGTGCCCGGAGTCCTCCGCCGCCGTACGGCCCGGGCGCAGCGTCACCCAGATCTCGGACGGGGAGTCGGGCGGGCCCTCTGCCAGGACGTGCTGGAGGGCGCCCTCCAGCTCCTCCACGCCCTGGTCGATCAGTTCGCCCAGGGGGCGTCCGAGCATCGCCGTGCGTGAGACGCGGAAGGCACTCGCCGCCGATACGTTCACGACAGCGGGACGCAGATCGGCGTCGACCAGGACCACGCCCCAGGTCGCCTCCTCGAAGAGGCCCTCGCTGAGCGCGATGGAACGCTCCAGGTCGATCTGCGCGTGCACCTCGCTGAAGGCGCAGTAGACGCCCGTGGGGCTTCCGTCGGTGCCGGACACTCCGGAGGACTGGGTCCGTACGAGAACCCGGCCGCCGTCCTTCTTCAGCAGCGCGAACTCGTGAACCTGCCGCCCCGGAGCGTGCATTGCGCCGAGCAGCCGCGCCTCCACCTGCTCGGCGTCGGCCTCGCGCAGTGCCCAGCCGGCGAGGCCCTTGCGGCCCACGGCCTCCTGCTGGCTCCAGCCGAGGATGCGTTCGGCCTCGCGGTTCCAGTGGGTGACGACGCCGTCCGCGTCGAAGGCGCAGAGCGCGGCGTCCATGCCGTCCAGCAGTGCGGCCAGCAGCAGCTCGTCTTCCGGCCCGCGGTTGTCGTCGCCGTCGGACGAGGAGGCGGCGTGGGTCTTGAATTGAGCGGACAACTAAGCACCCCCAGCTGAACGCGCTGAAAATCTGCCGCTTGCTGCTGCGCGTACGGATCATTCAACTCGAACGTGACTCAGCGCACATGGGGTTCGGCGAAATCGTTGTCGCCCTGAAATCGCTTGCGGGTGCCCTTTCCGCTGCCTAACGTGCAGAGCACACGAGAAAGGAGGTGATCCGGTAGATGATGCTTACCCGGACGCGTGAGGTGGTTGCGGCCTAGCGCCGACGCCACAGTGTGACGCCGGTTTGCCGGCCAATCTCAATGCAGTCACCCGGCCCGTGGGCTCGTCGGACTCGTCCGACCGGCGCCGTTCGCCCCTGGCGAGCGGAGCAGCCCGCGGGCCGTCTGCGTGCGGTGTCCTCTCGCGGGCAGTGCGCTTGCGGGCAGCGCTCAGGGGCAGAGCCGCTCGATCGTCCAGCCTTCGCCCGCGCCGCCCTCGCCGCCTTCGCCGTTCACCCCGCCCGCGCCGCCCGCGCCGCCCGCGCCGCCCGTACGGACATAGCGCAGCCTGTCGTGCAGCCGGTTCTCGCGGCCCTGCCAGAACTCCACGGACTCCGCACGCACCCGGAACCCGCCCCACCCCGGTGGCGCCGGAACGTCCTCGCCTTCGGGGTAGCGGGCGGCCAACTCCGCGTAGAGCCGGTCGAGTTCCGCCCGTGAGGCCACCGTCGAGGACTGCTCGCTCGCCCAGGCGCCGAGCTGTGAGCCGTGCGGGCGGGTACGGAAGTAGGCCACCGTCTCGTCCCTGCCGATCCGCTCCGCGGTGCCCGAGACGATGATCTGGCGGGCGACGGGATGCCAGGGGAAGAGCAGCGAGGCGTACGGGTTGGCGTCCAGCTCGCGGCCCTTGCGGGAGCCGTAGTTGGTGAAGAAGACGAAGCCGCGCTCGTCGTAGTGCTTCAGCAGCACCGTGCGCGAGCTGGGCCTGCCGTCGCCGTCCGCCGTCGAGACGATCATCGCGTTGGGCTCGTGGAGCCCGCTCGCCGCCGCGTCGGCGAACCAGTGCGCGAACTGGCTGTACGGCTCGGGTTCGAGGTCCTCCTCCGAGAGCCCCTCGGCGCGGTAGCGGGCGCGCATCGCGGCGGGATCGAGGATGGTCAACGGCGTACTACGGGCGGCGTCATCGTCAGCGTCAGGCACGCACTCATCTTGCAACACCGCACCCACCGGCCACAGCCGCGTTTCACGCCCGCACGAGGAGACCGCCGCAGGCCGGGGGCCGTGTGCCTGATCTCACCCTCCCCCGCATGTGGCGAACCCCCCGAAATCGTGGTTCGCAACACTGTGGCCCCTACACACAGGAGTTACTGTTTCCGCTCACCCCGAGCAGGGTGACCACCAGCCTCACCGGGCATGACCGGAGGGACGGCGTGGTCCGCCAGCCGCTTGATCAGGCAGTGGAACCGCCTCGTCCCCGCCCCTGAACTGACCAGTACCGTGAGCCGACCTGCCCCCGGCGCAGCCGCCGCCTCACTTCCGCCTTCGCCGAACCGCCGGCAGCACCGCCTGCCGACAACGTCATGAGGAGCCGCCTGATGTCCGACTTCGTACCCGGGCTCGAAGGAGTCGTCGCGTTCGAGACGGAGATCGCCGAACCCGACAAGGAGGGCGGCTCCCTGCGCTACCGAGGCGTGGACATCGAGGACCTGGTCGGTCACGTCTCGTTCGGGAACGTGTGGGGCCTGCTCGTCGACGGCGGATTCAATCCGGGGCTGCCGCCCGCCGAGCCGTTCCCCATCCCCGTCCACTCCGGCGACATCCGC
>DATMEI010000456.1:0-3724 GCA_035556995.1 Streptomyces sp. | reverse complement strand
GAGGAAGGTGCGGGTGCCGGCAGGGGTCAGGCCTGCGCGGGCCAGCATCGCGGGCCAGTCCTCCACGGTCTGCGTATGGCCGGGGAGCGCCGCGCGCATCTCCGAGAACCAGTCCTGGTTCAGCGCTTCCAGCCGCGCCTGGAGCCCCGGCCGGCCGAGGCCGATGTCGCGGGGCAGGAAGCGAGGGGCCAGGCCGCGTTCGACGACTGCGAGGAGACCGCCGGGGCGTACCGTTCCCGCGAGGGCGTCCAGGGCTGCCTGCTGGTCGCCGATGTGGTGCACGACGTGGCTGGTCCAGACGACATCGGCGCTGCCCAAGTGTCCGATTTCGTCGGGGAGTTGCGCCTGAAGAGTCTGCACACGGCCGCTGAGGCCCTCCCTTTCCGCGCGGCTGCGTGCGCGTTCCAGCAGGCTCGGTTCGCCGTCCACGGCGACGGTTTCGGCCTGGGGGAAGGCGTGCGCGAGGAGAGTCGTGTAGACGCCGGGACCACTGCCCACGTCCAGCAGCCGCCCCACGGTGTCCGGGCCGCAGCCGCCCTCCAGCAGGACTCCGCGCAGCCAGGCCGCCGCCTCCTCGGCGAAGGGGATGCGCATTTCGGCCTCCCTCTCCAGGAGGTCGGCCATGGCTTCCCAGTCGAAGTCCTCGTCGCCGTGTCCGGTGTGTGCGCTCACGTGGTCCTCCTCGTTCGTACGGCTCCGCTTGTCCTGGAGAGTGCGGCCAGGCACCGGTGTCCGGCAACTCACCTTGCCGTTTCCGGGAAAAGTCGACCGCCGGTCAGCCCGAGAGCAACCGGCCGCGGCGGCTCAGCAGGAAGCTCTTGAACGCCGCCACCGGCGGAGTGTCCGGCCGTCCCGCCAGCCAGGCGAGGCCGATCTCGCGGACCGCACGCGGCGCCGTGACCGTCAGTTCGCGCACGCCGGGCCGCGGAACGGCCGGGGGCGGCAGCAGGGCGACGCCGAGGCCCGCCGCGACGAGTCCGCGGATGGTCTCCGCCTCCTCGCCCTCGAACGCGACCCGTGGCGTGAATCCCGCCTCGGCGCACAGCGCTTCGAGGATGCGCCGCATGCCGTACCCCCGCTCCAGAGTGACGAAGTGTTCGTCGGCGGCCTCGGCGAGACGGACACGTCTGCGCGCGGCCAGCGGGTGATCGTCCGGTACGACCAGGCTCAGCCGCTGCTCGTCCAGGCGGCGGGCGACGAGGTCGGGGGCGTCGGGCACAGGTGAGGTGAGGCAGAGGTCGAGGTCGCCGGCGCGCAGCCGGTCCAGCATGGCCTCGCCGTAGTTCTGCACGAGCGCGAAACGGACCCGCGGATGGTCGGTGCGGAAGGCCCGGATGAGCCCTGGCACCGTTTCCCAGCCCAGGGTGTGCAGGAATCCGAAGGCGATCTTGCCTTTCGCCGGGTCCGCGTCCGCCTGTACGGACTCGGCCGCGTGCTCGACCGCAGCGAGGGCCCGTTCCGCCGAGGTCAGGAAGGTGCGTCCCGCCGGTGTGAGGGAGACGGTGCGGCCCCGCCGGGCGAAGAGCGCGACGCCCAGCTCGGTCTCGAGGCGGGTGATGGCGCGGCTCAACGTGGACTGCGGGACGCCGAGTTCGTTCGCGGCGCGTGTGACGTGTTCGTGCCGTGCCACGGCCGCGAACTGGGCGAGGCGTGGGGTGAGAGATGCCGCCCAGTCGGTTGTGACCGGGATGTCTTTCTCGTTACGTGCCGGTGACATGACCTGCCTCAGCTGCAGTGATGCATGAGTGGAACGATTATGGCAGTTCTGTGCATTGGACGCATCAACTGGGCGGCCGTAGCTTCGAAGCATGCCCGCCGCCGATACCGGGGCGCTCACCGAGGTGGGCGCCTCCCCCGAGACCACCGGTTCTGCCGGAAGCACCGACACCGAAGCGACCAAGCTGAGCCCCGGCGACCCCGGACACAGCCGCATGCGGCTCGCGCTCTTCGCCGCGGGGCTCGCGACCTTCGCTCTGCTGTACTCCACGCAGGCGCTGCTCCCGGAGATCTCCCGCGACCTGCACGCGGACCCGGGTCTGGCGAGCTGGACGGTCTCCGGTGCCACGATCGGTCTGGCTGTGGCGGTGCTGCCGCTGGCGGCACTCTCCGAGCGCTTCGGACGGCGCCGGATACTGACGGCGTCGATGACCGTCGCCGTCGCTCTCGCACTGGCGGTCCCCTTCGCGCCCGACCTGGGCACACTGATCGCGCTGCGTACGCTGCAGGGCGCGGCCATCGCGGGCGTACCGGCCTCGGCGATGGCCTTCCTCGCGGACGAGGTGCGCGGGAAGTATCTCGTCGGCGCGACAGGTCTCTTCGTCGCGGGCAACAGCGTGGGCGGCATGAGCGGCCGGATCCTCTCCGGCTGGGTCACGGAGGCGTGGGGCTGGCGCGCCGGTATGGCCGCGGTGGCTCTCGCCGCACTGCTGTGCGCGGTGGCGTTCCAGCTGCTGGTCCCACGGGCCCGTCACTTCCACGCCGTACCGCTGAACGCACGCGGCGTTGCCCGTACGGTCGCGGCACATCTGCGCAATCCGCTGCTCGTACGGCTCTACGCCATCGGCCTGCTGTTCATGATCGTGTTCGGCGCGGTCTACACGGTGATCGGCTACAGGCTGGTGGCCGAACCCTTCGGGCTCTCACAGGGCCTGGTGGGTTCCGTCTTCGTCATCTACCTGGTGGGGACGGCGACTTCGGCCACCGCGGGCAGGCTGAACGCGCGGCTGGGACGGCGCGGAATGCTGTACGTGGGCATCGGCACGGCCTCGTCGGGGCTGCTGCTGACCCTGGCCGACAACCTGGTGGCGGTCGTGGTCGGGCTCGTCCTCATCACCGCGGGGTTCTTCGCCGGGCACGCGGTCGCCTCGGGCTCGGTGAGCCACACGGCGACCGAAGGCCGGGCGCAGGCGTCGGCGCTGTACCAGATGGCGTACTACACCGGCAGTTCACTCGGCGGCGCGCTGGGCGCGCTCGCCTTCGCCGGGGGCGGCTGGGCCGCGACGGTCGTACTGACGCTGCTGGCGATGGTGCTCGCGGGCGGAGTGACGCTGTACGGCTCTCGCGCGGCGGCCGTGCAGCGGCGACGCCCGCTCGAGGCGTCGCGGGCCTGAGCGGCTTCCCGTCAGTCGACGGCGCGCATCACCGACTGCAGTACACCGTCCAGGAGCGCGGCAGCGTCGCTGACCACCGTCGCCCCGAAGGGGCGCCGGTTCAGATCACGCGTTCCAGCACGATCGGTGTGATGGCGAACTCCGTGCCCTGCGGTGCGATGTCGTACGCCCCTTCCAGCGCCTCCTGCGCATAGGCGAACCTCTCCGGGGTGTCCGTGTGCAGCGTCATCAGCGGCCTGCCCGCGGTGACGGGGTCGCCCGGTTTGGCGTGCAGTTCGATGCCCGCGCCTGCCTGCACCGGGTCTTCCTTACGGGCGCGTCCCGCGCCGAGGCGCCAGGCGGCGACGCCGACCGCGTAGGCGTCGAGGCGGGTGAGGATGCCGGAGACGGGGACCATGACCGTGTGCCGTTCGCGGGCGGTGGGGAGGTCCGCGTCCGGGTTGCCGCCCTGTGCGGTGATCATGCGGCGCCAGTGGTCCATGGCGCTTCCGTCGGCCAGTGCCTTGGCGGGGTCGGCGTCCGGGATGCCCGCGGCGGCGAGCATTTCCCGGGCCAGGGAGAGCGTGAGCTCGACGACGTCTGGCGGGCCGCCGCCCGCCAGCACCTCGACGGAC
>DATMEI010000455.1:0-2881 GCA_035556995.1 Streptomyces sp. | reverse complement strand
CGACCGACCCGCTGCGCCCCAGCCGGTGCCACAGCTCCTCGGCGATGTGCGGGGCCAGCGGGGCAATCAGCAGCACCAGCCGCTCCGCCACGCTCCGCGACAGCGGGCCGCCCGCCTTGGTCAGATGGTTGTTCAGCTCGGTGATCTTGGCGATCGCCGTGTTGAACCGCAGGTCCGCCAGGTCCCCTCCGGCGCCGTCGATCGCCTTGTGCAGGGCACGCAGCGTCGCCTCGTCGGCCTCGGTGTCGACGACCGTGACCTCACCGGTCGTCTCGTCGACGACATTGCGCCACAGCCGCTGCAGCAGCCGGTACTGGCCGACGACGGCTCGGGTGTCCCACGGCCGGGACACATCCAGGGGGCCCATCGCCATCTCGTACAGACGCAGCGTGTCCGCACCGTACTCGGCGCAGATCTCGTCCGGAGTGACGGCGTTCTTCAGGGACTTGCCCATCTTGCCCAGCTCGCGCTTGACGGGCTCGCCCTCGAAGTAGAACGTCCCGCCGCGCTCCTCAACCTCGGTGGCCGTCACCGGGAAGCCCCGGCTGTCCCGGTAGACGTACGCCTGGATCATGCCCTGGTTGTACAGCTTGTGGAACGGCTCGACGGACGAGACGTGCCCCAGGTCGTGCAGCACCTTCGACCAGAAACGGGCGTACAGCAGGTGCAGCACGGCGTGTTCGGCACCGCCCACGTACAGGTCGACGCCGCCGTGCGGCTGACCCTCGCGCGGGCCCATCCAGTAACGCTCGACCTCCGGGTCGACCAGCCGCTCACTGTTGTGCGGGTCCAGATAGCGCAGCTCGTACCAGCACGAACCCGCCCAGTTGGGCATGGTGTTGGTCTCACGGCGGAAGCGCCGCGGGCCCCTGCCGTCGCCCAGGTCCAGGGTGACGTTCACCCAGTCCTCGTTGCGCGACAGCGGCGTCTCCGGAACGGTGTCGGCGTCGTCCGGCTCGAAGGTGCGCGGCGAGTAGTCCTCGACCTCGGGCAGTTGCAGCGGCAGCATCGACTCGGGCAGCCCGTGCGCGACGCCTTCCTCGTCGTAGACGATCGGGAAGGGCTCGCCCCAGTAGCGCTGCCGGCTGAACAGCCAGTCGCGCAGCCGGTAGTTGACCGTGCCGGCGCCGATGCCCCGCTCCTCCAGCCATTCGGTGATCCGGGCCTTGGCCTCGACCACGCCCAGACCGTCCAGAGTGACGCCGTCACCGGTGGAGTTGACGATCTTCGCGTCGTACGAGACGAAGGCGTCGTCCCACTGGCCGGTGTCCGTGCCACGGCCGTCCGAGGGCTCCACGACGCAACGCATCGGCAGCTCGAAGGCTCGCGCGAAGGCGAAGTCGCGGTAGTCGTGCGCCGGGACGGCCATGATGGCGCCCGTCCCGTAGCCCATCAGCACGTAATCGGCGATGAAGACGGGGACTTGCTCGCCGCTGACCGGGTTGGTGGCGTAAGCGCCGGTGAAGACACCGGTCTTGTCCTTGGCCTCGGCCTGACGTTCGACGTCGGACTTGGCGGCTGCCTGTGCGCGGTAGGCGGCGACGGCGCGGGCGGGGTCGGCGTGGCCGCCCGTCCACACCTCGTGCGTGCCCTCCGGCCACTGGATCGGCACGACACTGTCGACCAGGGGGTGTTCGGGCGCCAGCACCATGTAGGTCGCGCCGAACAGCGTGTCCTGGCGGGTCGTGAACACTTCGATCTTCCCGTCGCCCAGCGGGAAGTCGATGCGCGCGCCCTCGCTCCGTCCGATCCAGTTGCGCTGCTGCAGCTTGATCGCCTCGGGCCAGTCCAGACCGTCCAGGTCCGACAGCAGCCGGTCCGCGTAGGCGGTGATCCGCATGTTCCACTGGCGCAGTTCGGCCTTGAAAACGGGGTAGTTGCCCCGCTCGGACCGGCCCTCCGCGGTGACCTCCTCGTTCGCCAGCACCGTCCCCAGACCGGGGCACCAGTTGACGGGGGCGTCCGAGGCGTAAGCCAGGCGGTATTCACCCAGCACCTCGGCACGCTGCACGCTGTTCAGCTCGTCCCAGCGCGCGAACCCGTCCGGCGTCTCACGCTCGCCGGACGCGAACTGCTCGACCAGTTCCCCGATCGGACGGGCCTTCGCCGCCTCCCTGTCGTACCAGGAGTTGAAGATCTGCAGGAAGATCCACTGGGTCCACTTGTAGTACTCGGGGTCGATCGTCGCGAAGGCGCGGCGCTGGTCGTGACCCAGACCCAGGCGGCGCAGCTGCGCCTTCATCTGGACGATGTTGGCCTCGGTCGAGGTACGCGGGTGGGTGCCGGTCTGCACCGCGTACTGCTCGGCGGGCAGGCCGAACGCGTCGAAGCCCAGGGTGTGCAGGACGTTGTGCCCGGTCATCCGCTGGAAGCGGGCGTGGACGTCGGTGGCGATGTATCCCAGCGGGTGTCCGACGTGCAGGCCCGCACCCGAGGGGTAGGGAAACATGTCCATGATGAACTTCTTGGGCCGTGCGGCCTCCGCGGGATCGCCGGCCAGGTCGCCGTCACCGGGGTTCGGCGCCTCGTACGTGCCTTGCTTCTCCCAGAAATCCTGCCAGCGTGCCTCGATGTCGGCGGCCAGCGCCGCCGTGTAGCGATGAGCGGCCGGAGTATCGGCGGCTGTGGTCGTCTCGGTCATCGTCTTCAAAGCTCCATCGGTCGTCTCTGCCGAGCACAAATGAAAAATCCCCTCACACAGGAGGGGACGCCGCGCCGATTCCGGTCCTCCCGATCGATGTCGGTCGAGGGCCGGGACTGATCAGCGCGGCCAGCTAAGCAGAAGGCGTACGGCACGCATGCGGTCAGGGTACCGCAAGGCGGAGAAGCCCCGTACGGGAGCCCGTGGGCGCTGCGGAAGCACCCCGCGCCCCCAGTGGAA
>DATMEI010000454.1:0-6638 GCA_035556995.1 Streptomyces sp. | reverse complement strand
CTCGGCGTTGATCACTCTGCGGAACCAGGCACGCTCCACCTCCGCCATGTGCCGTACCAGGCCGAGCAGCGACAGCGTGGAGGGCGGCATCGACCGGCGGCGCAGGTCGTCGTCGGAGAGGCCTTCGCACTTCATGGCGAGCGTCGCGCGGTGGAAGTCGAGGAAGGCGCGCAGAGTCTCGCGCTCGCCCCCGGTGAGGGGTGGTGCCGGGCGTTCGTCGGTCACGTCGGTTCCTCTCGCCGGGTCTGCGAAGGGCCGGGAGCAGGCTGTGCCCGGACCGCGTCGATTCCGCGGTCCGGGCACAGCCCTTCGCCCGTACGGGAGTCGGTGCCGTAGCGGCTCCAACTCGGTACTCAGTCCGTGAGGTTCACACTACGGGCGGAGGTCGCGCCGATCTCACCCTTGATCTCGGTGAGGACCAGGGCGGGAATGTCGTCGTCGACGGTGAGCGCCACGAGAGCCTCACCGCCCGCGGTGGCGCGGCCCACCTGCATGCCGGCGATGTTGATGCCGGCCTCGCCGAGGATGCGGCCGACGGTGCCGACCATGCCGGGGCGGTCGGCGTAGCGGAAGAAGGCCATGTGCTCGGCGAGCGGCAGGTCCACGTCGTGCTCGCCGACGGCGACGATCTTCTGCAGGTGCTTGGGCCCGCTCAGCGTGCCGGAGACCGAGACCTCCTCGCCGTTGCTGAGGGTGCCTCGTACGGTCACCACGTTGCGGTGCTCCGGGGACTCGCTGGAGGTGGTGAGGCGGACCTCGACACCGCGTTCCTGAGCGAAGAGCGGGGCGTTGACGTAGCTCACCGTGTCGTCGACGACGTCCTCGAAGACGCCCTTGAGAGCGGAGAGTTCGAGCACCTTCACATCGTGCTGCGTGATCTCGCCGTACACCTCGACGTCCAGGCGGACGGCGACCTCCCCCGCCAGCGCGGTGAAGATACGGCCGAGGCCCTCGGCGAGCGGCAGCGCGGGGCGTACGTCCTCGGCGATGACGCCGCCCTGGACGTTGACCGCGTCCGGTACGAGCTCGCCCGCGAGAGCGAGACGCACCGACTTGGCGACGGCGATGCCCGCCTTCTCCTGCGCCTCGCCGGTGGAGGCGCCCAGGTGCGGGGTGCACACGACCTGGTCGAACTCGAAGAGCGGGGAGTCGGTGCACGGCTCGCTCGCGTACACGTCAAGGCCGGCGCCGGCGACGCGGCCCTCCTTGAGGGCGGTGGCAAGGGCCGCCTCGTCGACGATGCCGCCGCGCGCGGCGTTGATGACGCGGACGCTGGGCTTGACCTTGTGCAGCGCGTCGTCGCCGATCAGACCGAGGGTCTCCGGGGTCTTGGGGAGGTGGACGGTGATGAAGTCCGAGACCTCCAGCAGCTCGTCCAGGGAGAGCAGCTTCACGCCCATCTGCGCGGCGCGGGCAGGCTGCACGAACGGGTCGTACGCGACGACCTTCATCCCGAACCCGGACATCCGCTGGGCCACCAGCACGCCGATGCGGCCGAGGCCGACGACGCCGAGGGTCTTCTCGCTCAGCTCGACGCCGGTGTACTTGCTGCGCTTCCACTCGCCGTTCTTCAGCGCGGTGTTGGCCTGCGGGATGTTGCGGGCGCTGGCGATCAGCAGGCCGCAGGCGAGCTCGGCGGCGGTGACGATGTTGGAGGTGGGAGCGTTGACGACCATGACGCCGGCCTTGGTGGCGGCGGGCACGTCGACGTTGTCGAGCCCGACCCCGGCACGGGCCACCACCTTGAGATTACGGGCGGCGGCGACGGCTTCGGCGTCGACCTTCGTCGCCGACCGCACGAGGATGGCGTCCACGTCGGCGATGGCGGTGAGGAGTTCGTCCCGGTCGGCTCCGTTGCAGCTGCGGATCTCGAAGTCCGGTCCGAGAGCGTCGACGGTGGCGGGGGAGAGCTCTTCGGCGATCAGTACTACGGGCTTGCTCACGTGGTCTCCAGTCTGGCGGATCATCCTCACCGCGGGCAGGCGGCGGGGAACAACGGCCGCGTCCCGGCGGCCGTAGACGGTGGAGGGGGTCATCCCCGCGGGCGCAGGGCAGACGCACGACGCTGTGAGCCTGTGGCGCGCTTGGCTTGTCCGTGCAGTGTAGCCAGGGACGCCAGGTGGGGGCTGCCCCTCCCTGCTATCGATCATTCGCCCGGCTGGGCGCGGGCGTGATCGTCTCTTCCGGGACGGCTCTGTACGGCGGTCGCGCAGCGGTCGCGCGGCGGGTCGTGCGCCGCTCAGGGGGTGGTGAAGCGGTCCTGAGGGGCGCCTCCGGGGCGCTCTATGTGACGTCGGCCGCCCCCTCCTCTGCCCGTACGGGCACGCTCACCTCACCCCGCACATCGCGGCTGGAGTGCGCCACGAGCACGCGGTACTCGCCGGGCGGGGTCCGCCACGAGTGGGCCTCCTCGTCCCACACCTGGAAGGCGCGCGGCTCCAGGCCGGCGGCCGCGCGTACCGTCTCGCCCGGCGCCGCCTCGACGGCGGTGAATCCGGCGAGCCAGCGCACCGGCCGCTGCGGACCTCCTCCGGGGGCCTCCAGATAGACCTGTACGACCTCGCGGGAGGGGCGGGCCCCGGTGTTCGTCACGGACACCGTCACCTCCAGCTGCTCCCCGTCGCGCCAGGTGCCGGTGGCGGGCTCGCCGTAGGACCAGCTCGCGTAGCCCAGCCCGTATCCGAACTCGCGGGCGGGGGTGCGTGCCAGGCGGTCCCAGCTGCGGTGGCCGACGTCGATTCCCTCGGCGTAGTCGACGACGCCATCGCGCGGGACGCCGTCGGGCACCGGCACGTCGCCGTACGTGGCGGGCAGCGTCCACGGCAGCCGTCCCGACGGCTCGCACGCGCCGCTCAGCACATCGGCGAGGGAGTTGCCCGCCTCCTGCCCCGGCAGCCACCACCACAGCGTCGCCGGGACCTCGTCCAGCCACGGCAGCAGTACGGGCGCGCCCGCGTTGACCACGACGACGGTACGGGGGTTGGCCTCGGCCACGCGGCGAATCAACTCGTACTGGCGTCCCGGCAGTTCGAGGCCGCTGCGGTCCCAGCCCTCGGACTCCGTCTCGGGGTTGGTGCCGACCACCACGACCGCCGCCTCGGCCGTGCCCGCGGCTTCGACAGCCTCGGCGATCTCCGCTTCGGGACCGGGGCCGGGCGGGAGGTGACGCAGTTCCAGACGTGCGAAGCGTCCGAACGACTCGGCCTCGACCACCTGCACCGTCGCCGAGACGGTCAACTCCCGCCCCGGCTCCCCCACTTCGACGCTCCGAACGTGGCCGCGCGGATGGCTCGCCGACGAGTCCAGGAGCGCGTCCTCGGCCACGCGGTGTGTGCTTTCGCTGAGCAGGGAACCGTCGACCTCGATGCGGTGGGCGCCGACGGGTGCCACCTCCAGGAGGTGTTCACCGGGTTCGCCGAGCCGTACGCGCGCCTCGACCCGTACGGAAGCGGCGCCGGCGGGCAGGTCGTGCACCGAACCGTCCCAGGGGAGGGGACGTGTGCGTGCCTCCAACTGCCGTCCCCCGCCGTCGAGAACAGTCACGGACGCGGCGCCGCCGGCCGTCACGGCGGTCTCCATGAAGGGGGCGTGGCGCAGTGTGCGGCCGCCGCGGTGCGCGGTGATCACCGCTGACGGGAACGCTTCACGCAGGGCGTCGAGGGGACGGCTGAGATACGGCGGTGTGACGTGTGCGCTGCCGCCGCCCTGCACGAAGGGCTCCAGCGCGTTGGCTCCGATCAGCGCGATACGGGCGATGTCCGGCGGCAGCGGCAGCACGTCCCCTTCGTTGCGCAGGACGACCGTCGACCTGGCTGCCGCGCGGCGCAGCAGCGCCCTGGTGGCGGGCCGGTCGCCGGACGCCGTCTCCAACTCGCCGTCGACGGGGGCGTCTTCGGCGTTGCCCTCCGCCGGGGAGCCGCCGTCCGGGTCGGACAGGGCGCCGACACGGCCCGCGAGGCGCAGGATGCGGCGCACCTTGTCGTCGATGTCCTCCTCCGGCACCTCGCCGGCGCGTACGGCCTCCAGGAGCGCCTCGCCCCAGGGGCCGCCGGGGCCCGGCATCACCAGATCGAGCCCGTTACGGGCGGCGGCGACGGTGCTCTTCGTCGCGAGCCAGTCGCTGACCACCACACCTTCGAAGTCCCACTCCCCCTTGAGGAGTTCACGCAGCAGCCGACGGTGCTCGGTGGCGGGCGCCGCCTCGGCCCCTTCCCTCGGTCCGACGCGGCCCCGGGGAGACCCCAGGTCGATCCCGTTGTAGGCGGCCATCAGCATCCACACGCCCGCCTCCTTCACGACCCGTTCGAAGGGGGCGAGATACACCTCGCGCAGCGCGCGGGCGCTCAACCGTGAGCGGTAGACGGTGCGTTCGGTCTCGGAGTCGTTGGCGACGAAGTGCTTCACGCACGCGCCCACACCGTCCCGCTGGAGGGCGGAGACGTATGCGACGGCCAGCCGCCCGCTGAGCAGGGGGTCCTCCGAGAAGCACTCGAAGTGGCGGCCGGCCACCGGCGTGCGCTGGAGGTTGACCACCGGCGCCAGCACCACGTCCGCGCTCTTGGCGCGCGCTTCGGCGGCCATGAGCGTGCCCAGTTCACCGGCCAGGCGTTCGTCCCAGGTCGCGGCGAGAGCCGACGGTGCGGGCATCTGCGCCGACGTCGTGGGCGTACGGCCTCTGCCGCGGACGCCGATCGGCCCGTCGGAGACGGTGAGGGCACGCAGGCCCACCGAGGGGAGCGGATACAGCGTCCAGGCGGTCTCACCGGTGAGCACACGCACGCGCTCTTCGAGGCTCAACTGCCCCACGAGCGCCTTGAGGCGGTCATCGGTCGGCTCGAACGGGGCGGGTCGGCCCGCGACGGTCATGAACGGCTCCCGTTGGACGTCGTTGCGGCGCCCCGGCCGCCTCACCCCAGGCATCCTCCCCAAGCGCGCCCGTCCGAACCGCGATCACACAGGACGCCCACGGACTATGGGGTGCCGAACCATCGGGACACATCCAGCTGGAAGAGATCCGGCGGCGTCACGCTGCACAGGTCGGCTTCCAGCGCGCGGAGGCGGTCTTCACCGAGGGTCTCGGCCCAGTCGGCGCGGACGGACGGCGGCGCGACGGTCGAGCTCGACGGTGAAGCACTCAGCGTGGTGCCGGGTGACACGGACGTCATGCCCGCAACGGCACCGCATCGGGTGTGCGCCGACTCGGAAACGGGCTTCGCCGCCATAGTTGCCGCCCCTCCGGGTTCGTCCGCAACCGCTCCCGACGGCGCGCGCAGGGGCGTGTCCGCAAGAAGTGCCGGCCCGCCTCCCCCACCAGGCGGCGGGGAGACGGGCCGTACAGGCGCACAGGGCGCATCGACTGTGCGCCGCGAGGCGCGAGGCGCGCTTACGCCTCTTCGTCGACCCAGCTCATCAGCTTCCGCAGCTTCTGGCCCGTGGTCGCAAGGAGGCCTTCCTCGTCGGCCTTCTTGTACTCCTTGTAGTTCGGCAGACCGGCCTCGTACTCGGCCATCCACTTGTTGGCGAAGGAGCCGTCCTGGATGTCGTCCAGCAGCTTGCGCATCTCGGCCTTGACCTGGTCGTTGATGATGCGCGGGCCGCTGACGTAGTCGCCCCACTCGGCGGTCTCGGAGACCGACCAGCGCATCTTCTCCAGGCCGCCCTCGTACATGAGGTCCACGATCAGCTTCAGCTCGTGGAGGCACTCGAAGTACGCGATCTCCGGCTGGTATCCGGCCTCGACGAGCGTCTCGAAGCCCGCCTTGACCAGGGCGGACGTGCCGCCGCACAGCACGGCCTGCTCGCCGAAGAGGTCGGTCTCGGTCTCCTCGGTGAAGGTCGTCTTGATGACTCCGGCGCGCGTGCCGCCGATGCCCTTCGCGTAGGCGAGCGTCAGCTCGAACGCCCGCCCGCTCGCGTCCTGCTCGACGGCGGCGATACACGGAACTCCGCGCCCCTCCTCGAACTGGCGGCGCACCAGGTGGCCCGGGCCCTTCGGGGCGACCATGCAGACGTCGATGTTGGCGGGGGGCTTGATGAAGCCGTAGCGGATGTTGAGTCCGTGCCCGAAGAAGAGGGCATCGGCGTCCTTCAGGTTGGGTGCGACGGACTCCTCGTACACCTTGGCCTGGATCGGGTCCGGAACCAGCACCATGATCACGTCGGCTTCCGCGGACGCCTCGGCGGGCGTGGTCACCTTCAGACCCTGCTCCTCGGCCTTGACGCGGGACTTGGAGCCCTCGTGCAGGCCCACCCGCACATCGACGCCGGAGTCGCGCAGGGACAGCGCGTGTGCGTGACCCTGGCTGCCGAAGCCGAGAACCGCCACCTTGCGGCCCTGGATGATGGACAGGTCGGCGTCGTCGTCGTAGAACAGCTCGGCCACTTGGGAAATCTCCTCGTTCGGGGTCCGGGGGTGCTCCCCGGGTGCTTCAGAAGGGGTGCTCCACCCAACCTATTGGGGACGGGCGGAGCGGAAAGTGAGGGGTCGCCGCCTCGGCCTTCTCAGGCGGACCGGTCGAGTGCGCGCAGGCTCCGGTCGGTGATGGAGCGGGCGCCGCGCCCTACGGCGATGGTCCCTGACTGCACCAGCTCCTTGATGCCGTACGGCTCCAGCATCTTGAGCATGGCGTCGAGCTTGT
>DATMEI010000453.1:0-5715 GCA_035556995.1 Streptomyces sp. | reverse complement strand
GGGAACGGATCGGGCGCACAGGGCGCACACGGCCAACAGGGCCCACATGGCTCGCAGGGCGCGTACGGCGAACAGGGCACCCGCACCGGCCCGCACGGCGGCCACGGCCAGGGCAACGCGCAGGCGGGCGCAGGCGGCGAGCGGCAGGCGCTGCCCCCGGGTGCGTCGAGCCGGACGCTGGGCACCTCCCTCAACGACACGATGGGCCGCGGGCGTTACGGCGGTAGCGCGGAGACGGGCTCCGCAACGGCGCCCTTCGGCAGCCGTACGCAGGGAACGGGAACGGGAACGGGGCCCGCGGGGCCTGCTGTAACTTCGGGGTCTTCGGCGCCCACGGGACCCACGGGTCCCTCGCGGCCTGCTGGGCCTGTTCCCGGCGCCGGGTTCAGCAGCAGCCAGGACGCCGCGGAGGACGACGACGACGGCGAGCCCAGCGTGTGGGGCGACCGGGGTGCCCTGACCGTCGAGTTCGCGGGAATCGCCCCCATCGTGCTCGTCGTGCTGGCGATCCTGTGGCAGTGCGTCCTCATCGGCTACACCTTCTCCCTGGCCGGCAACGCCGCCGACGAAGCGGCCCGCGCCGCGACCGCCGCCGCCTCGAGC
The DNA here is from genome assembly GCA_035556995.1 of Streptomyces sp. Taxonomy (GTDB): domain Bacteria; phylum Actinomycetota; class Actinomycetes; order Streptomycetales; family Streptomycetaceae; genus Streptomyces. The sequence continues at coordinate 5,112 of DATMEI010000453.1, read as the reverse complement.
GGCGATGCGCAGGGCGCCTGCCAGGCCGCGGCCACCGAACACCTCCCCGCGGAGTGGCGCAAGAACTCCACGGTCAACTGCAGCCTCTCGGGCCATCTTTGGAAGGCCGACGTGGATCTGACCACGCCGGTTCTCTTCCCGGGCGCGGGCAAGCTCCCCTTCACGGTCAGCGGCAGAGCCGGCGCCGCGGAAGAGGGGTGAGGCCGTATGCCGGGCGTACGGGCGAAGACGGCCGTGCGGCGCGCCCTCCTGCCGCGAGCGGTCAGCGTCGTCCGCGCGGCGCGAGTGGCCCGCGAGAGCCCTGAACGCGGCGCGTCCAGCCTGGAGTTGGCGGGAATGATGCCGCTGCTTCTCCTGGTCGCCGTCGCCGCCGTCCAGCTCGGCATCGTGGGCTACGCCGTCCAGCAGGCCGGTACGGGCGCGCGCGCCGCTGCCCGTACCGCAAGCCAGGAGGATCTCGCCGACGGCTACGCCGCAACCGGCAAGGCGGCCATGTCCGGCTGGACCGCCTCACGCAGCAGCTTCACCCTCGGGGGCGGCGAGGACGAGGTCGAGGTCACCACCACCGTCACGATCCCGTCCCTCATCCCCGGCGTCGACGATTTCGGCGACGCCTCCCGCTCCGCGACCATGCCCCGCGACTGACCCCGACCCGCCCACCGCCCACTGCCGACCGACTGAACGCAAAGAACGACAGCCCTGAACGCACAGAGAGGAGGCGGGACATGAGCCTGCGGGCCCGCATCACCACCCCCGAGTCCAGAACGAGGAACGGGTCGGCTCCGGCCGACGGCACCAGCCAACTCGTCCCGGTCTACCGGGCCAAACTCCTCGAAGAGATCGACCTCGCCGAGATGTCCGCCCTCGCGCCTCAGGAACGCAGGGCCCGCCTGGAGCGCGTACTCGGACACATCATCAGCCGCGAGGGACCCGTACTGGCCACCGACGACCGCGCGTTGCTCATCCGCCGCGTCGTCGACGAGGCCCTCGGACTCGGCGTGCTCGAACCGCTCCTGGAGGACGCCACCGTCACCGAGATCATGGTCAACGGGCCCGAGCAGGTCTTCGTCGAACGTGCGGGCCGCGTCGAGCAGGTGCCGGTGCGTTTCGCGTCCGAGGAGCAGCTGATGCAGACCATCGAGCGCATCGTCTCCACGGTCAACCGCCGTGTGGACGAGTCGAATCCGATGGTCGACGCCCGCCTCCCCTCCGGCGAGCGCGTCAACGTCATCGTCCCGCCGCTCTCCCTGACGGGCCCCACCCTCACCATCCGGCGCTTCCCCCGCGCGTACGCACTCCACGAACTGATCGCGCTCGGCACCCTCGACGAGCACATCCTCTCGCTGCTCTCGGCCTTCATCCGCGCCCGCTTCAACGTGATCGTCTCCGGCGGTACGGGCAGCGGCAAGACCACCCTTCTCAACGCCCTCTCCGGGCTCATCCCCGAACACGAGCGCATCATCACGGTGGAGGACGCGGCCGAACTCCAGCTCCAGCAGCAGCACGTCATCCGTCTGGAGACCCGGCCGCCGAACGTGGAGGGCAAGGGCCAGATCACGGTCCGCGACCTCGTACGCAACTCGCTGCGGATGCGGCCCGACCGCATCATCGTCGGCGAGGTGCGCGGCGGCGAGACCCTGGACATGCTCCAGGCGATGTCGACGGGCCACGACGGCTCGCTGGCCACGGTGCACGCCAACAGCGCTGAGGACGCGCTGATGCGCCTGCAGACGCTCGCCTCCATGTCGGAGGTCGAGATCCCCTTCCCGGCGCTCCAGGACCAGATCAACTCCGCCGTGGACGTCATCATCCAACTGGCGCGTCTCGCCGACGGATCGAGGAAGGTCGTCGAGATCGTGCTCCTCGCCTCGCACGGCAAGGAGACCTTCCGGATCGCGTCCGTCTCCCGCTTCGACGTGCGTCCCGTCGCCGCCGACGGCAAGGTGCACGGGAACTTCGAGCACCTGCCCGTACCGCGGCGCGCGGCGTCCAGGCTGCACATGGCGAGCGAGGCCGTGCCGCCCGTCTTCGGGGTGGCGGACGACTCCTCGCAACTGGCCACGAGAGAGGCGGTGTAGCCCGCCCGTACGGACGAGCGCCGGGCACCCCGGACCCGGCTCGGCCGCCCGCCCGGCACCCACCCGGCACCGCCCACGCACCGGACCAAGGAACCAAGGACTCAGGACACAGGACCCCGCCATGGACACCACCGCACAACTCGCGCTAGGCGCCTTCTTGTTGGCGGGCGCTCTCGCCGTCGCGGGGCTCCTGACCTATGCGGCCGGACGTGCGCAGCGGCAGGCAGTCATCGAGCGCCTCTCCACCGGCGGCGGGGGCTACGAACTGCCCCCCGGCCGCCGCCGCCACTTCGCCGGAGTTGACCGGCAGCTGCGCCGCACCCCGCTGGGCCGCCGCGTGCAGCTCAAACTGGCGGCGACGGGACTGGACCTCACCCCCGGCGAGTTCGCCGTCTACGTCCTCGCTGTCGTCGCCGGTCTCTGGCTGGTGGCCGCCTCGGTCCTCGCGCCGTTCTTCGGGCCGATCGCCGGATTCCTCGGAGCGCTGGCCGCCAACGCCTTTCTCAGCCACCAACGGCGGCGCCGTACCGAGCAGTTCATCAACCAGCTTCCCGAACTGTCGCGCATCCTCGCCAACGCCACCTCCGCCGGGCTGGCACTGCGCACCGCTCTCAGCATGGCCGCCGAAGAGCTCGACGCCCCCGCCGGCGACGAACTCACCCTCGTCACCAACCAGCTCGCCCTGGGCCGTTCCATCGACGACGCCCTCGGCGAACTCGCCGAACGGCTGCCCTCCCGCGAACTGGTCGTCCTCGTCACGACGTTGGTGCTCGCCAACCGCGCGGGAGGCACCCTCGTCGCCTCGCTGCGCAACCTCACCTCCACCCTGGAGGAACGCAAGGAGACCCGCCGCGAGGTACGCACCATGCTCGCCGAGGTGAACGCGACAGCCTTCACCGTTCCCGTACTCGGCCTCGGCGCGATGCTGATGATGAACTCGATGATGCCCGGTGCCCTCGCCCGCGTCACCGGCTCGGCGGTCGGCCAGATCGCGATCCTCATCGCCGTCGGTCTCTTCGCCACGGGCTTCTTCGTCATCCGCCGCCTCGGCAAGATCGAGATCTGAGGAAGGGAGACCGGAGACCACCATGCTGCCCCTTCTCTTCGCCGCCGTGGCCGGACTCGCCGTGTACGGAGCCATCGCGGGAATCCGCATGTACCGGGCCGAGACCGAACTGCCCAGCGACCTCGCCGTCGCCCTGGAGGTCGGCGCCACCCGGACCACCGCACGCGAGGCGGCAGTCGACCGGCTCGGCATGCCCCTCGCACCGCTCGTACTGCGCCTGATGGGCCGGCAGCGCGTCGACAAGAAGCGCCGCAGGATCGACCAGGCGGGCAACCCCGGCGGTCTCACGATCCAGCGGTACGCCGCGCGCCGTGCGGCCTACGGCGTCTTCGGCATCGTCATGGCCGTCATCGGACTCTCCGCCGACAGCCTGCTGTTCGCCGCGATCGTGCTCGCCTTCGGATTCACCGCCGCCGATCTCGCCATCGGGCAGGCGATCCGCGAACGTAAGCGCGTCATCGAACGCACGCTTCCCGACTTCCTCGACGTCCTGGCCGTCGTGGTCTCCGCGGGACTCAGCTTCCGGCAGGCGCTGGAACGCGTCGCCGAACACTACGCGGGGCCCTGGGCCGACGAACTGCGCATCACACTGCGGCAGATGGACCTCGGCGTGGGCCGCCGCCAGGCCTTCGACGAGCTGCGCAAGCGCAACGCCAGCGACCAGGTCGACCAGTTCGTCACCGCCCTTCAGCAGGGAGAGGAACTGGGTGCGCCCATCGCGGACACCCTGATCCAGATCGCGACGGACATGCGCCGTACGGACGCCCAGAACGCCCGCCGCCAGGCGGCGAAGACCGTGCCCAAGGCGACGATGACCACCATCGCGTTCCTGCTGCCGGGCACGCTGCTGCTGATCGTGGCGACCTTCGTACTCGGCTCCGACACCGACTTCGGTTCCGTACTGAACGGTTGAGGGGATGACGAACGAGAGGTTTCGCGCAGCGACCGATTTCGCCAAACTCCGTCGGCGTCCCGTTCGCCCCTTCGTCGACGCTGACCGATGTGGCACAGTCTGCATTCGGACAACAACGGTGGGCTACGGGGCGGGAGGCGGGCGCGAATGACGGATCGACAGTCAGAGACCCGCCTGCTCAACTGCCTTGTCCCAGCCGCCCGTTTCACCGACGGCAAGAGTGTCAAGAACTACACCAACCGGGCCGGGAGCGCGGGGGGACACTTGCCGAAGGGGCACAACTCGGCCATCAGTGAAGGAGATCGTGATGTCGAAGGCCATGCGCCGCTGGCGCCGGCGCGTCACGGAGCGGTTGTACGGCCACGAGGCGGACCGTGGCGCGGGAGCGATCGAATACGCGGGCATCGTGATCATCGTCGCGGGGATCATTCTGGCGATCAGGGGACTGGGGCTGGACGCCACCATCTCAAGCGCCATCGGCACGTGGGTGAACGCGATCGTCGGCGGAGGCGGGTAGCCGGTCGACTGAGTGACGATCGGGGGCAGACCGTCATTCTGTACGGCGCGGTGATCGCCGGGCTGCTCTTTCTCGCCTTCGCGTTCTTCGCGGTGGCCCAGGCAGGCACCGTACGCAACGGCGGACAGTCGGCGGCGGATGCCGCCGCACTCGCCGCAGCACAGGACGACCGGGACGAGCTCTTCGACGCCTTCCGCGACGCGCTCGACGACGGTGACGACTGGCAGGACTGGCTCGACGGCCTCGGCGAGCTCACCGGTGACGGATGCGGTGAGGCGGACTACTTCGCCGACCGCAACCGTTCCGACGTGCTCAGCTGCGACGCCGTCACACGGGACGGAAACGACGGCTACACCGTGAAGGTCCAAACCCGGTTCGACACGGGAGACTCCATCGTTCCCGGCGCGGACAACAAGAAGGCGCAGGCGACCGCCACGGCTGTGATCAAGCCGCGGTGCGAACTCGCGGACGACGCGGAACTGATCGAAATCACCTGTGACGGTGAGGAGTTCATCATCGATCCGGATGACGTGCTGGA
>DATMEI010000452.1:0-3754 GCA_035556995.1 Streptomyces sp. | reverse complement strand
GCACAGCTGGCGGCCGCCGAGGCCATGATCGCCGAGGAGGAGGCCGCACGCGATGAGTGACGTCCGCACCTCGACCCCGTTGCTCAAAGCCGACAATCTCGTCGCCGGCTACGTGCCCGAGGTGAACATCCTCAACGGTTGCTCGCTCGAGCTGTTCGAGGGCGAGCTCGTCGGCATCATCGGGCCGAACGGCGCCGGCAAGTCGACGCTGATCAAGGCGATCTTCGGCCTGGTCAAGGTGCACGAAGGCACCGTCAAGCTCAAGGGTGAGGAGATCACCAACGAGCGCGCCGACAAGCTCGTCGCGTCCGGCATCGGCTACGTGCCGCAGACGAACAACGTCTTTCCGTCGCTCAGCGTCGGCGAGAACCTCGAGATGGGCGTGTACCTCGCCCCCAAGACGTTCCGCGAGCGGTTCGACTACGTCGCCGGCATCTTCCCGCGCCTGGCCGAGCGCAAGGACCAGCGCGCCGGCTCGCTGTCCGGTGGTGAGCGGCAGATGGTCGCCATGGGCCGCGCGCTCATGATGGAGCCGTCGGTGCTGCTGCTCGACGAGCCCTCGGCCGGCCTCTCCCCCGCGCTGCAGGACGAGGTGTTCCTGCAGACCAAGCACATCAACGCCGCCGGCGTCTCCGTGGTCATGGTGGAGCAGAACGCCCGCCGCTGCCTGCAGATCTGCGACCGTGGCTACGTGCTCGACCAGGGCAAGGACGCCCACACGGCCAGCGGCGAGCAGCTCATGAACGACCCGAAGGTCATCGAGTTGTACCTCGGCACGCTCGCGAAGGCCTGACGCGTCCCACCCGCACGACGCGGCGCCGACCTCGCTCGCGACACCCTGCACACGTGAAAGGGCCCCGGCCGAAGCCGGGGCCCTTCCGCTGTGCGGTCTAGATCACTCGACGACGCCGGTGATGCAGGACGAGGTCTTCTTCCGTACCAGGCAGATCAACTCGACCGGCGTCACCGTGATCATGGTGGAGCAGAACGCCCGCCGCTGCCTGCAGATCTGCGATCGCGGGTACGTCCTCGACCAGGGCCGCAACGCCTACACGGCGTCGGGGCAGGATCTGATCAACGACCCCAAGGTCATCGAGCTGTACCTCGGCACCCTCGCCCGCGCATAGCGGGCTCGTTCACCGGATCGTGGACGGTTGCTGGCGCTACCGGCGCAGCAACAGTCCACGATCACGTCTCCCGACCCCCGCGGTGCGTACACACGGAACCCGACCGCCAGCGGCAGTCGGGTCCCGGTGTTCAGGTGCGTGACGTCAGCCGGCGATCTTGCCGGACAGGTAGGTCACGTTGGTGTACTTGTTGTCGTTGCCGTACTGGTAGATGCCGATGGTGGCCTCGGCCGGGTCACCCGCGTCGTTGAACTCGACCGGGCCGCTGACACCGTCGTAGTCGATGTCGGTCGTGCCGGCCGCCAGCAGGTCCTTGCACTGCTTGAAGGTGGTGCACTTGGTGCCGCCCTTGCTCACCGGGGCGAGTTGCTTGGCGATCTCGGTGGGCGAGTCGCTCTTGGCCGCCTCGGCGGCGAGCGCCGCCAGCACGGTCGCGTCGTACGACTCCGGCCCGTAGGAGTAGTCGGCCAGCTTGGGATCGACGGCCTTCATCCTGGTCTGGAAGTAGGCCTTCGCCTCGGCGCCCGGCAGCGTGCCCTTGGCACCCTCCAGCGTGCCCTTGTCGAACTTGTACGAGTTGGACAGGTTGCCGTCGACGAAGTACCACTTCTTGGCCTTCGCGGTGAGGCCGGCCTCGATCAGCTTGGGGATGATCTTCGCCGTCTCGTCGAAGCCGATCAGGATGATGGCCTGCGGGTTCGCCTGCTTGATCTTGCCCACCTCGGCGGAGTAGTCGGCCGCCTTCGGGTCGTAGATCTCTTCCGCGACGACCTGGCCGCCGCCGCTCTCGATCGCGGCGCGGGCGTTCTTCGCCAGGCCGGTGCCATAGGCGTCCTGCAGCACCAGCATGCCGACGGTGGCGTTGCCGTCCTGGACGACCAGGTTGCCGAGCACCCGGCCCTGCAGCACGTCCGGCGGTGCGGTGCGGAAGTAGAGGTTCTTGTCGTTGTACGTGGTGAAGGTGTCCGAGGTGTTGGCCGGCGAGATCTGAACGACGCCGGCGCCGGTGATCGCGTCGATGACGGACAGGGAAACCGAGGACGAGGCGGCACCGACGATGACGTCGACCTTCTCGGTCAGCAGTTTGTTCACCGACTGGCTGGCGATGTCCGTGGAGGTGTCGCCGGAGTCGGTGTCGCTGACGGTGATGGGCTTGCCCAGCACGCCTCCCGCCTCGTTGATCTCCTTGGCGGCGAGGTCCACGCCGGCGAATTCCGGTGGGCCGAGGAAGGCGAGCGAACCCGTCTGCGGCAGCAGTGTACCGATCTTGAGCACACCGTCAGCCGGCACTGCCGCGGGGGCCTGCGAGGCGCCGGTTCCCGGCGTGTCGCCGCCGTCGTCTGCGCACGCGGCGAGCGCGAGGCACGCGGCGCCCAGCACGGCGGTGGTGCGCCATGCGATGTTCGGGCGGATCATCCATGTCTCCTTTTGTCCAGCGCGTGTGGGCGCAGGCGCGCCCTAGAGTCATGACGCTGATGCAGGGCAAACCTAGTTTCCGCACGGCGGCTGGCACTAGCTTTTCTCCCGGCTGATGCCGACAAGTTGCGCAGTCGTGATGTTTACCCTCGGTTATGGATCATGTCGGGCCGGTCCGCGAGGCACCGGCTCCCGGTTCGGCGTTGTCACACCCCGCGACTAGAGTCGTCCGATGTGAGCGACGACGCCTCCCGCCTGCTGCTTCTCGACGGCCACTCGCTGGCCTACCGGGCCTTCTTCGCCCTGCCGGTGGAAAACTTCGCCACCCGCACGGGGCAGCCGACGAATGCGGTGTTCGGCTTCACCTCAATGCTGATCAACATGCTGCGCTATGAACAGCCGACGCACATCGTCGTGGCCTTCGACGTGTCCCGGCAGTCGTTCCGCACCGAGATGTACGCGCAGTACAAGGCCGGTCGTTCGGAGACGCCGGCGCCGTTCGCGGGCCAGGTGAGCCTCGTCAAGGAGGTCCTCGCGGCGCTGCGCATCCCGATCGTGGAGAAATTGGGGTACGAGGCGGACGACGTCATCGGCACCCTGGCCTGCCAGGCCCGCGACGCCGGCATGGAGGTCGTCATCTCCACCGGCGACCGGGACGCGTTCCAGCTGGTCGGTGAGCACGTCACGGTGCTGTACCCGGTGCGCGGGGTGTCCGAGGTGTGGCGGATGACGCCGGACGCGGTCCGCACCAAGTACGGCGTCGACCCCACCCGGTACCGGGACAAGGCCGCCCTGGTGGGGGAGAGCAGCGACAACCTGCCGGGTGTGCCGGGCGTCGGCGACAAGACGGCCGCCAAGTGGATCAACGAGTACGGCGGCCTCGACGGCATCGTCGCCAACGCCGACAAGATCAAGGGCAAGGCGGGCGACAACCTGCGCGCCCATCTCGCCGACGTGCTGCGCAACTACGAGATCAACGCGCTGGTGTGCGACCTGGAGCTGCCGCTGCGCCCCGAGGACACCCGCTGGCGCGGTTGGGACCGGGAGGCCGTCCACCAGGTCTTCGACGCCCTCGAGTTCCGGGTCCTGCGCGAGCGCCTCTACCAGTACCTTGACGCGGTCGAGCCGGAGGCCGAGTCCGGGTTCGACCTGGCCGGCACGGTGCTGGCACCCGGTGCGGTGGCGGGCTGGTTGCGGGAGCACGCCGGCAC
>DATMEI010000451.1:0-3642 GCA_035556995.1 Streptomyces sp. | reverse complement strand
CGCGACGGACAGCGAAGCGGCGCGCTCGCGCGGAACGAAGAGCGCGCTTGCGCGGCACTGCAGCGGTGCAGACCCTATCGTCGGCCTCGCCCCTGCCTTCGGCCTTCTCCCAGGTGAGCGGCCGTCTCAAATGCTGTCTCGCTTCACGAGACGGGTTTCCGTCATGTGGACGGCTTGAAGTAATCTGCCGCGCATGTCCGGTACCGCACGCCATCTGGCACTCGCGCTCTTCGCGGCCACGGCGTGGAGCGTCGACGACGCGCTCTGTCCGCACTGACCTGCCCTGCCGGCATCGCTGAGCGCTCCGCCTCACGCGAGGCCGCCCAGCCCCGGATTCCTCACGTCCGTTGATCGTCCGGACACCCCTGACCCCCTGACTCGGGCCTCCCGGGCCGGCGCCGCTGTACGCACCCGGCGGCCCGGCCGTACAACGCCGGGGTCGGCCCTCTCACCCCTTCACCTCACGGAGTCCCCTCGTGACCACTGCTCCGCCCTCCGGGGCGCCTCCCCGCCCGGCTCGGACGGCCCGCAAGCCGGCCTGGCCGGAGCCCTCGCCCACCCGCGTGCCCGCACCGGAGGCGGCTCCCGCGCCACCGGTACGGCGCACGCCGCTCGTCGTCGCCGCAGTGCTCGGCGTGGCTCTCACCGCGTACGTCTGGACGGTGCACGGCACGAAGCCCGGCATCCTGCTGCTGCTCGGGACCGGGCTCGGCGTCGGGCTCTTCCACTCCCGCTTCGGCTTCACCTCAGCCTGGCGGCAGCTTGTGGCCGTCGGCAACGGAGCGGGGCTGCGGGCCCATGCGCTGCTGCTCGGCACGACGGCCACCCTCTTCGCCCTGCTGATCGGCACCGGCACCGGACTGTTCGGTACGACGCCCGTCCCCAGCGCCGGACCGCTCGGCGTCGGACTGCTCGCCGGCGCCTTCCTCTTCGCCGCCGGAATGCAGATCGGCGGCGCCTGCGCCTCCGGGACGCTCTTCGCCGTCGGCTCCGGGCAGAGCACCATCGTGCTCACCCTCGGCGGCTTCATCGCGGGATCCACGCTCGCCGCATGGCAGTACGGCCTCTGGCGGGACCTGCCCGCATTCGAGCCGGTTCTCTTCTCCGACGGGCTCGGCTGGCCCGGTTCGCTGGCCTTGACCCTCGCCCTGCTCGCGCTGGTGGTGCTGGTCTCCCGGCGCGTACAGGCGAGGCGCAATCCGCCGCCCGTGGGCACACCGCCCTCCGCGCGCGGTGCACTCGCCCGTACGGTCCGCGGCTCGTGGCCGCTGGCTGCCGGGGCGGTCGTGCTGGCCGTGCTCGGTGCCGGAGTGCTGTTGGTCTCCGGAGGAGCGTGGGGCGTCACCAGCGCCTTCGCACTGTGGGGTTCGAAGCTTGTGGGTGTGCTGGGCGGTTCGCCGGAGACCTGGACGTACTGGCAGGAGCCGGGGAACGCCGTCCAGCTGTCCGGCCCCGTACTGGCGGACAAGACCAGCCTCACCGACATCGGCATCATGATCGGCGCGGCACTCGCCGCCGCGGGCGGCGGCGTCTGGACGCTGCACCGCTCGGTCCCGTGGCGCCGCGCACTGGGTGCCGTCCTCGGCGGTCTGCTGATGGGCGTCGGCGCCAGGCTGGCCGGCGGCTGCAACATCGGCGCCTATCTGGCGGGCATCGCCTCCGGCAGTCTGCACGGATGGATCTGGGCCGCCGCCGCGATGCTCGGCACCTTCGCGGGGCTCAAGCTGCGGCCTCTGTTCAAGCTGGGCAATCCCACGCCCCGCGACGGGGTGTGCTGACGGCGAGCGCCGCCGCTGCGCTCCTGCCGGAACCGGCTGCGGGCTGCGGGCTGCGGGCTGCGGAGGATCGTGCCGTACGAATACGTCCGTACAGGCAGAGGCCGGGCGAGCGGACCCTCTCCCAGATGGTCCGCCCGCCCGGTCCCCGCCGGTTCCCGGCGCCCGGCCCTGCAGCCGCCGTGCAGCTACGGACCAGCCATCACCATTGTCACTCTTCCGGGCCGAACCACACTGTCGTGGCATTGCAGAACTCGCGGATGCCGTGCCCGGCCAGCTCCCGCCCGTATCCCGACCGCTTGGTGCCGCCGAAGGGCAGGCCCGGGTGCGAAGCGGTCATGCCGTTGAAGAAGATGCCGCCGGCCTCCAGGTCGCGGGTGAGCAGTTCCTGCTCGGCGGCGTCACGCGTCCACGCGTTGGAGCTGAGGCCGAAGGGGGTGTTGTTGGCGAGCGCCACCGCCTCCTGCAGATCGGCCACGCGGTAGAGGGACGCGACCGGGCCGAAGGCCTCCTCCTGGTGGATCCTCATCTCCTCTGTGATGCCCGTGAGCACAGTCGGCTCGTAGAACCAGCCGTCCTGAAGGTGCAGGGGACGTCCTCCGCCACACAGGGCCGTGGCGCCTTGCCTTGTGGCGTCGTCGACGAGTTCTTCCAGGTCGGAGCGGCCCTGAGCGCTGGAGAGCGGCCCGACGTCGGTGTTCTCGTCCATGGGGTCGCCGACCTTGAGGTCCGCCATGCGCTCGACGAACCCGGACGCGAACCTCTCGAAGACGTCGGTGTGCACGATGAAGCGCTTGGCAGCGATGCACGACTGGCCGGCGTTCTGCACGCGGGCGGTGACAGCTGTCCGTACCGCCTTGTCCAGGTCGGCCGTGGGCAGCACCAGGAACGGATCGCTTCCGCCCAGCTCCAGCACCGTCTTCTTGATCTCGTCACCCGCGATCGAGGCGACCGAGCGGCCGGCGGGCTCGCTTCCGGTGAGGGTGGCCGCCACGACCCTCTCGTCGCGGAGGAGATCCGCCACGGAGCCCGAACCGACCAGCAAGGTCTGGAAGACGCCCTCGGGGAACCCGGCCTTGCGGAAGAGCTCTTCCACATACAGCGCGGTCTGGGGCACGTTCGACGCGTGCTTGAGCAGTGCCGTGTTGCCCGCCATGAGAGCGGGGGCCGCGAAGCGGATGACCTGCCAGAGAGGGAAGTTCCAGGGCATGACGGCCAGGATGGTGCCGATGGGGCGGTAGCGCACGTACGCGCGTGAGGCGCCCGAGTCCTTGACGTCGGCCGGGGCGGGGCGCTCGTCGGCGAGCTGCTCCTCGGCGTGCTTTGCGTACCAGCGCATCGCCTTCACGCACTTGGCCGCCTCGGCGCGCGCGGAGACGAGGGTCTTGCCCATCTCGGTGGTCATGGTGCGGGCGATGCCGTCCTGGTCCGCCTCCAGCATGTCCGCCGCCCGGTGCATGAGCCCGGCACGCTGCGCGAAGTCGGTGAGGCGGTAGTCGCGGAAGGCGCGGTCGGCCCTGAAGAGCTTCTCTTCGATCTCACCGACGTTCAGCGCGTCGAACGTCTTGAGGGTCTCGCCCGTGGCCGGATTCACCGTGGCGATGGCCATGTGAAGCGCCTCCTTCTGACAGCTCCCGTGCCTGGGCACGTGCAGAGCGCGTAAACGTCTGTAGGTGCGTACGGGCACGCGCACGCCTGCGCGGTGCGTGCAGATGCTCGCGGTGTCTCTCCCCCGCCGTACCCCGGAATCGGCGGGCTATGGCTGGAGGGGCGCGACAGAAGCCGCACGCGCCCCTCCATGCCGTTGCGCGTGCCGCCTCCCTGCCGCCCCCCTCCCGTCCGCCTGCGGTGCCGTTTCCTACAGGGC
>DATMEI010000450.1:0-5291 GCA_035556995.1 Streptomyces sp. | reverse complement strand
GCGGCTGGAGACGGACTTCGTGCGTCCCGTGCCCGTCGACACCGCGCTGCATCTGAGCGCCGCCGTCACCGCCGTGCGGGGACGGAAGATCTTCAGCAGCGCGACGGGCAGGATCGGCGCCCCCGACGGACCGGTCGCCGTACGTGCCGACGCGCTCTTCATCACGGTGAAGGTCGAGCACTTCACCGAACACGGACGGGACGAGGAGATCAAGGCCGCGATGGCCGACCCCGACCAGGTCCGCCGAGCCCGAGCCTTCGAGGTGAACCCGTGACCAGGCAGCCCGTCGACGTACTCCTGCGACGCCTCGACCCGGACGTCCCGGTGCCGGGCTACGCACACCCCGGCGACGCCGGCTGCGACCTGGTCACCACCGAGGCCGCGGAGCTCGCACCCGGGGAGCGCACCGTCCTCCCCACGGGGGTCTCCATCGCGCTGCCCGACGGCTACGCGGCGTTCGTGCACCCGCGTTCCGGGCTCGCAGCCCGCTGCGGCATCTCTTTGGTCAATGCACCCGGAACCGTGGATGCCGGGTACCGTGGGGAGATCAAGGTGATCGTGGCAAATCTTGATCCGCGCGAGACCGTGCGGTTCGAGCGACTCGACCGCATTGCCCAACTCGTCGTCCAGCAAGTGGAGAAGGTTCGTTTCCACGAGGTGGCGGAGTTGCCGGGCTCGGCACGGGCCGCGGGGGGATTCGGCTCCACGGGCGGCCGCAGCGAAACCGCCGCACATCAGAATGACTACGTTCCGGTCGGAGCCGACCGGCATTCCGACCTGAGAGGACAGTGACGTGTTCGGACGTCGTCGCAAGAAGAGCGAAGAGCCTGAGACGGGCGCCTCGGACGACTTCGGAACGGACGGGCAGGACGCCGCCCGGGCCTCCGACCCCGCCGACGCCGTCACCGACGCCGAGGCAGCCCGCGTGAAGCTGCCGCCGGCTCCGCGCCCCGACGGCCCCTGGGACGTGAGCGAGGTGACCGACGCCGGCAACGGCCGGGTCGACCTCGGAGGTCTGTACGTACCGGGCGTCGAGGGCATGGAGCTGCGGGTCGAAGTCGCCGGCGAGTCGATCGTCGCGGCCACACTCGTGCTGCGTGACAGCGCCGTCCAGCTGCAGGCCTTCGCCGCGCCCAAGCGTGAGGGCCTCTGGGAAGAGGTGCGCGAGGAGATCTCGACCGGCATCACCAAGCAGGGTGGCGTCATCGACGAGGTGGAGGGCCCGCTGGGCTGGGAGCTGCGCGCGCAGGTCACCGTGCAGCTGCCGGACGGTACGAACGGTGTCCAGGTCGTCCGGTTCATCGGTGTCGACGGCCCGCGCTGGTTCCTGCGTGGCGTGATCTCCGGCCAGGGCGCTGTCCAGCCGGAGGCGGGCGTGCTCCTGGAGCAGGTCTTCAAGGACACGGTGGTCGTACGAGGAGAAGCCCCCATGGCGCCCCGCGACCCGATCGTCCTCAAGCTGCCCGAGGACGCCCAGATGGTGCCGGACGGTGTCCAGCAGGAGACCGTCGAGGAAGGCTCCCGCTTCGCGGGCGGCCTCGACAAGCTTCAGCGCGGCCCGGAGATCACCGAGGTCCGCTGAGCGGCCTTCAGCCGCAGGCCGTGGGGACGCCGTGCGTACGGCGCCCCACGGCTTTCCTGCGCGTACACGGCGGAATCGGCCGCGTGCCCAAGTCGAAGCGCGCACAGGCCCGTTGCCGGCCCGTGCCGCACGTACGCAGGGAACCTCGGCCGTTCATGCCTCCCAGCGGCAGGCACATGCGTGAAGAGGGTCACACGAGCGCCGCGGCCCGGACGAGGGCCCGGAGGCGGGCCTGCCCGCCGGGTCCTGGGGCGTCATGGGGGCACGGCCCCACCGGTACCCTGGCACCATGACAGGCGCCATCCGAGCAGAGAAGGCACAGCGCGGCGGGGGCGGACGTTTCAAGCGCTTCATGGAGCGGCTGTCCTCCTCCGAGGAGGATCTTCACTCCCAGGAGCTGCGGGACGAGGCGGACAGCAAGGGCTGCACCCGCATCGACGCCTGCCGGGACCGCCAGGTCGTGCGTGTCACAGGTACGCTGCGCACCGTCACCCTGCGCCCACGTGCGGGGGTGCCGACGCTGGAGGCGGAGCTGTTTGACGGGTCCGCCGCCCTGGATGTGGTCTGGCTGGGCCGCCGCGCAATCGCGGGCATCGAACCCGGCCGCAGTCTGATCGTCTGGGGGCGGGTTTCGCTCAGCCACGGCCGCCCCGTGATGTTCAACCCGAAGTACGAGTTGCGACCCCTCGGACAGGAGTAGCGGGTGACCCCCCTCGACAAGCCGGCCGCCGACGGAACCGGCGAACGGACCGGTGGAGAACCGGAATCCGGAACCGGAACCCGAAACGGCGGTGAGGCGGCGGCCCCGCGTGCCGTCACCGAAGCAGCCCTTTTTGAAGCCTTCGGCGGAGTGCGCGGTCTCGTGGAGACGACCGTTCCCGGCCTCGTCTTCATCACGATGTTCACCATCAACAAGGACATCCACGCCGCGGCGCTGACGGCCCTCGCCCTCTCCGCCGTGATGGGCGTCTTCCGGCTGATCCGCAGGGACACCGTCAAGCACGCCTTCAGCGGCGTCTTCGGGGTGGCCTTCGGCGTGCTGTTCGCGATGATGACCGGCGACGCCAAGGCCTTCTACCTGCCGGGGATGCTCTACACGCTGGGTCTCGCCCTGGCGTACGTCATCACCGCGGCCGCCGGCGTTCCCCTGCTCGGGCTCGTGCTCGGGCCGGTGTTCAAGGAGAACCTCTCCTGGCGCAAGAGGAACCCGGGCCGCAAGAAGGCCTACACGAAGGCCAGTTACGCATGGGGCTTCATCCTGCTCGGCAAGAGCGCCATCCTCTTCCCGATGTACCTGGCGGACGTGGACCCGACCAGGTTCGGCTGGGTCTCGGTCGCGCTGAAGATCCCGCCCTTCCTGCTCGCGGTGTATCTGACGTGGATCTTCCTGGCGAAGGCACCGGCGCCCATCAACGTCATCGCGGAGATGGAAGCCGAGGAGCGGGCCGAGAAGGAGCGGAAGCGGGAGAAGCAGGCGCTCGACGCCATCGGAGAGGACTTCGCCGACGACGCCTCACGTGCCCTGCTCGCCGAGTCGGAGAGGCTGCCGCAGGAGCCGGACCCGGAGCAGCAGCCCGGCGGACGTCACAGCCGCTGACGCGGACGGCACAGACCTCACGGCACACCGCACGTCATCGGGCGGGGGTCAGTCGCCGCGGACCGACAGCAGATCCTCCAGCTGTGTCTCCCGCGCCGGTGCGGCCACGAACAGCAGCTCGTCGCCCACCTCCAGGGCGTCGTCCTTGTCCGGCACCAGCACCCGGTTTCCCCGGATGATGGTGACCAGGGCGGTGTCCTCCGGCCAGGTCACGTCGCCCACCCTGGTCCCGGCCAGTGCCGCCTCCGGGGGCAGCGTCAGCTCGACCAGGTTCGCGTCACCCTGCGAGAAGCGCAGCAGCCGCACCAGGTCGCCGACGCTCACGGCCTCCTCGACCAGTGCCGACATCAGACGGGGTGTCGAGACGGCGACGTCGACGCCCCACGACTCGTTGAACAGCCATTCGTTCTTGGGGTTGTTGACGCGCGAGACCACGCGCGGCACCCCGTACTCCGTCTTGGCGAGCAGCGAGACCACGAGGTTGACCTTGTCGTCGCCGGTTGCCGCGATGACCACGTTGCAGCGCTCGAGGGCCGCCTCGTCGAGCGAGGTGATCTCGCAGGCGTCCGCGAGCAGCCACTCCGCCTGCGGTACCCGCTCCACGGAGATCGCCGTCGGCGCCTTGTCGATGAGCAGCACCTCGTGCCCGTTCTCCAGCAGCTCGCCCGCGATCGAGCGGCCCACGGCGCCCGCGCCCGCAATAGCAACCCTCATCGGCAGAGTCCCCTGTTCGCTGTGCGTGCGCCGTTCACGAAAGTGCCTCCTCGGGACCCCTCGAGAAGGCGGCCTCCACCTGATCGATCTGATCGCAGCGCATCATCACATGCACCAGATCGCCTTCCTGAAGCACCGTCTCCGAAGTCGGAAGCATCGCTTCGCCCACCCGCGTGAGGAAGGCGACCCGCACCCCGGCCTCCTCCTGGAGCCTGCTGACCCTGTGCCCCACCCACTTCGCGGACGTGTGCACCTCCGCCAATTGCACTCCGCCGCTGGGGTCCCGCCACAGCGGCTCGGCGCCGGAAGGGAGGAGCCGGCGCAGCATCTGGTCGGACGTCCAGCGCACGGTGGCCACTGTCGGGATGCCGAGGCGCTGATAGACCTCGGCCCGCTTGGGGTCGTAGATCCGGGCCGCGACGTGATCGATGCCGAACATCTCCCGGGCCACCCGGGCCGCGATGATGTTCGAGTTGTCACCGCTGCTGACCGCTGCGAAGGCGCCGGCCTCCTCGATGCCGGCCTCCCGGAGGGTGTCCTGGTCGAACCCCACTCCGGTCACCCTGCGTCCGCCGAAGCCCGAGCCCAGGCGGCGGAAGGCCGTCGGGTCCTGGTCCACGACCGCGACCGTATGGCTCTGCTGCTCCAGCGCCTTTGCGAGCTCAGCGCCAACCCGGCCGCAGCCCATGATCACTACATGCACGCCCGTCCCTCTCGTCACATACAGCGGGCCGTTTAAGGATCGCACGGCTGACCGCATACGATCCTCCCCGTGCCCAGGATGACCCATGTACCAAAACGACTTCTGCTCGGGCGGGCTCTACGCAGCGACCGGTTGGGCGAAACGCTGCTGCCCAAGCGCATCGCACTGCCGGTCTTCGCTTCCGACCCGCTGTCGTCCGTCGCGTACGCGCCGGGAGAGGTACTGCTCGTCCTGTCCATCGCGGGGGCGTCGGCCTACCACTTCAGCCCGTGGATCGCCGCGGCCGTCGTGGTGCTGATGTTCACCGTCGTCGCCTCCTACCGGCAGAACGTACGCGCGTACCCCTCCGGCGGCGGTGACTACGAGGTCGCCACCACCAACCTCGGCCGACGTGCCGGTCTGACGGTCGCCAGCGCTCTGCTGGTGGACTACGTGCTGACCGTGGCCGTCTCCATCTCCTCCGGAGTGGAGAACCTGGGTTCGGCCGTCCCGTTCGTCGTCGAGCACAAGACCGCGGCTGCCGTCCTGACGATCGTCCTGCTGACGCTGATGAACCTGCGGGGCGTACGGGAGTCGGGCAAGCTGTTCGCGATTCCCACCTACTGCTTCGTGGTGGGCGTGTTCGGCATGATCTTGTGGGGCGTCATACGCGGGGCAGTGCTCGACGAGGAGATGCGCGCGCCCACGGCCGGCTA
>DATMEI010000449.1:0-5640 GCA_035556995.1 Streptomyces sp. | reverse complement strand
CGGGCGGATGCCGTCGGCCAGCGCACGGTCGGGTCCGGGCGAGGTGCAGAAGTCGAGCTTCTCGGTGAACGAACGCGGGTCGTGGCGGCGCATGACCACGAACACCTCGCGGGAGTTGGCCATGACCTCGTTGGCCCCGCCGGAGCCGGGCAGCCGCGCCTTGGGGTGGTGCCAGTCGCCGATGACGGAGGAGTTGAGGTTGCCCCACTTGTCGATCTGGGCGGCACCGAGGAAGCCGACGTCGATGTGCCCGCCCTGGAGCACGGAACCGAAGAGGGTGGGCATCGGCAGTACGGCTTCGGCGCCGGTGATGAGCACGGCGTCGGCGATGGTCTCGGGCAGGTGCGAGGGGTGCGCCCCGCACACGCCCGACTCGTAGACGATCTCCAGCTCGGGCGCGACGGTGAGATGGGCGAGCGAGGCGGCCAGCGTGGGCAGGCCGATGCCGGCGAACACCGTGCGCCTGGCCGCCAGTTCACGGGAGGCGACGACGGAGAGCAGTTCGGAGGAGGTCACGGTGGCGGCAGTCATGTGCGGCTCACTTTCGTGTCGCGGGGGACGGCAGGAGCTGGGAGGCGGGACTCCAACGTCACAGCCGCCGCCCGTAGTTGACCGGCAGGCTCATCGCCTCGCCGACGGCGAGCCCGTCCCAGAACTGCTCACCGAGCTTGTCGACATACTCGGCGTGATCACGGGTGCCGTACACCCACTCCGCCAGCCAGGCCGTCAGCTGCTCCTTGTCCTTGCTGATGCCCGACCAGGAGCGGTAGAAGGCGTTGTCGCGGTCGTAGTAGCCCTGGGCGAAGGACGGGTGGGCGCCCCGTGGGCAGGCGACGACGGCGTCAACGGCGTGTGCGGCGATGGCCGTGCGGTTCGGGTCGGAGCGTACGACCTCGTCCTCGACGATCTCCTCCACGACGACGACGGCCTTGCGGGCGGCGTAGACGGCTTCGGCCTGCACTCCGGTCAGGCCCCAGATCTGGGTGTTGCCGGAGCGGTCCGCGCGCTGCGCGTGCACGATCGTCACGTCCGGGTTGAGGGGCGGTACGACGTAGATCTGCTCGGTCTCGCCGTCCGGTCCCGGGTAGGGCGAAGTGACCTTGCGCAGCGAGGTGTTGACCTCGGGGAGGTCGCTGCCGCCATAGCTGCGCAGCGGGTAGAAGGGCAGCCGCTGTGCACCCGCGAGGTAGCGGCAGATCATCCCGTAGTGGCTGTACTCCTCGAACTCGAGCGGTTCGGGCTGCCCGCTCTCCACCCGGCGGCGCAGCTCGCCGAGCGAGCCGGCGGAGGAGTTGCCCACGAAGGAGGAGACCAGCTTCGAGACGCATCCGGCCGCGAGCATCTGGTCGACCACGATGTCGGCGGTCATACGCGCCACGGTCAGGCCGCGGCGGCCCTGGCGGATGATCTCGTGGCCCGCCGCGGTGGGTATGAGGTGGGTGAAGCCTTCGAGAGAGACGGTGTCGCCGTCCCGTACATACGTGCCGATGGCTTCCCGCATCGTCATCGTCTTGTCCATCGCGGTCTCCACGGCGGTCTCCACGGCGTCTCGTCGGTGCGGCACAGCGCAGGGCATGTGGGGTCAGCACTACGCTCCCACTCCCCATTGATTGGCGTCCAATACCGAATTAAGGTCAGTTTGAGACGTGAAACTGATAACTGGCACTGCTGACTACCGGGCAAGGGCGGCCGTCGTGGAACTGCGCTATCTCTTCTCCTTCGTCGCCGTCGCCGAGGAGCTGCACTTCGGCCGCGCCGCCAAGCGGCTGCAGATGGCGCAGCCGCCGCTGAGCCAGCAGATCCGGCAGCTGGAGAAGGAACTCGGGGTGCAGCTGTTCGAGCGCAGCACCCGCTCGGTGCGCCTGACCAGCGCCGGGGAGGCGTTTCTCAAGCCCGTACGGACCGTTCTGGAAGACCTCGACATCGCCACCCGGGTCGCCAAGGCCGCCGGCCGCGGCGAGTACGGCCGGGTCAGCGTCGGTTTCGCCGGTGCCTCCAGCCACGCGAGTCTGCCCCGGCTCACCCGTGCCGTACGGGCCGCACACCCGGGCATCGAACTGGTCATGCGGGGCCAGACCTACGCCAACCGCGCGCTTGCGGGTGTCGCCGACGGAACCCTGGACCTGGGCTTCGTACGGCTGCCCGTCACTCAGCCGGGGGTGGAGCACCGCGTGATCGCCGAGGAGGAGCTGGTCTGCGCGCTGCCCTCGGATCACCGGCTTGCGCGGCGGCGCCGTATCGCTGTCGCCGACCTGGCCGATGAGCCCTTCGTCAGCTTCCCCGCGCGCACCGGGTCCAGCCTGCGCGATGTGACCGTCGAGGCGTGCGAGGCAGCCGGGCACCATCCCCGGATCGTGCAGGAGGCGCCCGACTCGTACACGATCCTGGCGCTGGTGGCGATGGGCGTCGGGGTGACCCTCACCCTCACCTCCTGCATGCACATCCAGCAGACGGGCCTCGTCTACCGGCCGCTGACCGGGCCGCCGGTGGTGCTGCAGGCCGCGCTGGCGTGGCGTGCGGACAATCCGTCGGCGGCGCTGCGCAGCGTCCTGGACGTCGCCGCGGAGGCGCTGCCCACTCCGCCGGACGGGAGCACTCAGGGCAGCGGCACCGGGGGTGCCGGCGTCGGCGCCGACGGAGATTAGGTGGCCGTGCGTATCAGTCCGAAGCGAATCGGATATTGGACCGGGATATTGCCGGGTGGAAGGGTCGACATGAAGCGGAACCCCGTCCCCGCAGCCACCCCCGGCACCGCCCGTCCTCAAGCCCCAAAGCCGCAAGCCGCAAGCCAGGAAGGCCGTTCTCCATGTCAGCTCAGCCCGATGTCGTCATCTGCCTGCCGCTGCGCACACCGATCGGACGCTTCGGCGGTGCCCTCGCGGGCCAGCGGCCCGCATCGCTGGCCGCGCACGTCATCTCCGAGATCGTCGCGCGCAGCGGCATCGACGGCGCACAGGTCGACGAGGTCATCCTCGGCCACGCCTACCCCAGTTCGGAGGCGCCGGCGATCGGCAGGGTCGCCGCGCTGGACGCCGGGCTCCCGGAGTCGGTGACGGGAATCCAGATCGACCGGCGCTGCGGGTCGGGGCTCCAGGCGGTGCTGGACGCCGCCATGCAGATACGGGCCGGCTTCAGCGACGTCGTCATCGCGGGCGGCGTCGATGTGATGAGCGCCGCGCCCTACTACACGCACGAGGGCCGCTGGGGCATCAAGGGCCCCGGGCTCCAGCTGCACGACTCCCTCGCCCGCGGCAGGGTCACCGCCGGCGGCGAGCACCACCCGGTGCCGGGCGGCATGATCGAAACGGCGGAGAACCTGCGCCGGGAGTACGGAATCAGCCGCGCCGACCAGGACGCCCTGGCGCTGCGCTCGCAGCAGCGTGCGGCCCGTGCGATGGAGGCGGGCTGGTTCGCGGAGGAGATCGTGCCGGTCACGGTGCGCGGACGTAAGGGCGACACTGTCGTCGATGTGGACGAGCATCCGCGGCCCGACACCACTGCGGAGCAACTCGCCGCGCTGCGCCCGGTGATGGGCAGGACCGACCCGGAGTCCACGGTCACCGCCGGCAATGCCAGCGGCCAGAACGACGCGGCTGCGGCCTGCCTGGTCACCACCGCGGAGACGGCGGACCGGCTCGGGCTCACACCGCTGGTGCGGCTGGTGTCCTTCGCACGTACCGGCGTCCCGGCGAAGACGATGGGCATCGGTCCGGTGGCGGCGACCAACGCCGCCCTGGAGCGGGCCCGTCTCTCCCCGGCCGATGTGGACCTCATCGAGCTGAACGAGGCCTTTGCCGCCCAAGTCCTCGCCTGCACACGCGAGTTGGGCCTGACGGAGACCGACCACGAGCAGCGGATCAACACCTGCGGCTCGGGCATCTCGCTCGGCCATCCGGTGGGCGCGACCGGGGCGCGCATCCTCACGACCCTGACGCATCACATGCGCCGCACGCAGGCCCGGTACGGGCTGGAGACGATGTGCATCGGGGGCGGGCAGGGACTGGCCGCCGTCTTCGAGCGGTACGGCGCCTGAGGCCCGCCTGGACGACCTGGACGACCTGCCGCCTGTCAGGCGCCGGGCACCACGAAACCGTCCCCATTGATACGTGAACGGTCTCACTGCACCAGGTATTCGGTATTGGACCGGTCTCGGTGCGGGCTGGCACGGTTACCGCCATCCCCATTCGCCTGCTGGAACGAACGCGAGCGCGCCGGGACACCGCGCCGTCGTTTCCCCCGTTCACGCCCTTCGGAGCCGCCGCATGAGTGCGCCCCTCACTCAGGAGCACAGAAAGACCGCGAACCGCGCGGGATTCGGAGCCTTCATCGGCTCGACGATCGAGTGGTTCGACTTCTACATCTACGGAACCGCCTCGGCCCTCGTCTTCGACAAGGTCTTCTTCCCCGAACTCGAAGGCCCCATCGGCACCCTCGTCGCGTTCGCCACCTTCTGGGTCGGCTTCCTCGCCCGTCCGCTGGGCGGCATCATCTTCGGACACTTCGGGGACCGGCTGGGCCGTAAGAAGACCCTGATCATCACGCTGCTGCTGATGGGCGTGTCCACCACTCTGATCGGCGTGCTGCCGGGATACGCGTCGATCGGCGTCGCCGCGCCCGTCATTCTGATCACCATCAGGATGATCCAGGGCATCGGCCTGGGCGGCGAGTGGGGCGGCTCGGTGCTCATCGCCTCCGAACACGCACCGAAGGGCAAGTCGATCCTCTACGGCGCGTTCGCGCAGCAGGGATCCCCGGTCGGCAACACGCTGGCCACCGTGTCCTTCCTGGCCATCAGCCAGCTCCCCGACGAGGACTTCATCGGCTGGGCCTGGCGGATACCCTTCCTCGCCTCCGCCGCGCTCGTCGTCGTCGGGCTCTTCCTGCGGCTGAAGGTCACCGAGTCACCGGCGATGGCCAAGCTGATCGAGAAGAAGAAGGTCTCGAAGCTTCCGCTGACGGAGGTGCTGCGCTCCTACCCCGGGCTCATCGCGCTGGGCATCGGCGCCTGCACCATCGGCCTGTCCGCCACCTACTTCAAGTCGACGTTCGCGCTCTCCTGGGCCACGTCGAGCCTTGATTTCGACCGCAGTTCGTTCCTCACGATCATCCTGGTCGCGAACATCACCCAGATCATCGTGCAGCCCTTCGGCGCGGTGCTCGCCACGCGGATGCGCAGCTGGTCGCGTGCGGTGAGTGTGATGCTGCTGCCCGAACTGGTCCTGATGCCGCTGATGTTCGTGCTGATCAGCACCGAGAACTACGGGCTGGCCATGCTGGGCGTCTCCGTCGCCACCATCCCGCACTGCCTCTACTACGCGGCGCTGGCGGGCATCCTCGCCAGCCGCTTCCCCGCGCACGTCCGCTACACCGGCATCTCGCTGTGCTATCAGCTGTGCGGCACCCTGCTGGGCGGTACGACCCCGGTCATCGGGCAGTTCCTGCTGAACCGTACGGGCTCGATCACAGCCGTCATCTGCTACGCCGTCTTCCAGGTCGCCCTCACCCTGGGGTGCATGCTGCTGCTGCTCAAGAAGCCCAACTACGACGAGCGTTCACCCGTCGAGGACCGGACGGGCGACAAGGCCGTCGCCGCGGTCTGAACAGCGGGCTCAACTGCGGCACGTACAGGGCTCGATGAGG
>DATMEI010000448.1:0-10104 GCA_035556995.1 Streptomyces sp. | reverse complement strand
GCGTCGGCGGTGGGCATCCACACCACTCGGCCGCCCGCGTCCAGACATGCGGCGACGGCGGCCGGGTTGACGCCGCCGGCGTGCTGGTTGAGGGCGATCCCGCCGTACACGCGCAACGGGTGCGCGCGGGAGGCGGCGGCGGCGCGGCCGACGGTCGATTCGTAGTGGGCTTTGAGTACGCACCCGGAGAAGCCGGCGTGTGCGTAGGCCGCCGCCACGTCGTGGTCGTCGGCACGGCGTGGGGTGACATCGGGAGCTGCGTGTACATGAAGGTCGAACACGGGCCCACACTCGTCCAGAGCCGGCGCTGCGAACAACAGTCGTTGCTCAGCGAGCAACCCGGTGCGGGTCAGTCCGTGCCCTCACTCATCAGGCGCGCCACCTCACGGGAGACCAGCCCGAAGCGTGCCTCCTCGATCAGCGGCATCTCGCGGCGGCGCCGTCGCACCGCGCCGATGTCGACGTCGACGACCGTCAGCGCCGCCACCTCGTGCGGCGCCTCGGCGACCACCCGCCCCCACGGGTCCAGTACGCGCGAGCCACCCCAGAACGACGCCTTGCCCTCATCCCCCACGCGGTTGACGAAAACCACCCAGCACTGTTGCAGCCGGGCGATGTTGAGCAGCAGATCGTGCCAGTACACGGACGTGTCTATCGCGCCCGGTGCGAGCCCGGACGCGCTGTTGGTGGGAACGAACAGCACCTCCGCGCCGTCCTGAGCCGCCAGCCAGGGCAGCACGGGCTGCCAGGCATCGTTGCAGATCAGGGTCGCCACCCGGCCGTGGGCCGTGTCGAAGGCCCGCAGAGCGTGACCGGGACTCGCGTGCTTACGTTCCTCCCAGTCCAGGTAGTTGGGGAGGTAGAGCTTGCGGTGGGTGTGCACCGGCAGCCCGTCGGAGAGGTAGCCCGCGGCGTTGTAGCGGCGCAGCCGTCCGTCCTCGTGGAAGCCGACCAGGACGTCCGGCCCGTACCGGGACAGCTCGGCCAGCCGGGGATCGTGCGCGCCGATCGATTCGTCGCCCGGCACGGCCCCCAACGCGTAGCCGTGCAGGCTCAGTTCGGGAAAGACCACGACGTCGGCCCGCTGCTCCGCCGCCTCCTCGACCGCCTTGCGGGCGGTTTCCAGATTGGCCTCCACATTCCCCAGTTCGCAGTCGACCTGCGCCAGCGCGATACGCACCGGCATCACCCCTCTCCCTCACCTCTGGTCAGCCGTACGGGAGGCGGTTCTACTGGTATGCGAAGAGCTGCCGCAAGCCCGGTTGCCGAGCGGACAACAGCGCACGTGACGGCCTGAGCGGGCCCGGTCGCCCGCCGGCCCGGACGGCCACGGCCCTCCGGTGTGCACGTGCTGCGCGCCGCTGCGATGATTCCTGCCGCCGGCGGAGGTCAACAGGGCATGAACTCAGTCACTTGCCAACTGTCCGTCTCACTCGACGGATTCGTCGCCGGACCGAACCAGAGCCTCGAGAACCCCCTCGGGGAGGGCGGGGAGCGGCTGCACGAGTGGGCAGTCGAGACCGACTCGTGGCGTGCGCACCACGGCATGGAAGGCGGAGAGCACAACAGCGACTCGGAGATCATCGACGAATCCGTCCGCGACGTCGGCGCATACGTGATGGGCCGGAACATGTTCGGCGGCGGCACAGGCCCCTGGGACGAGACCTGGACGGGCTGGTGGGGGCCGGAACCGCCCTTTCACGCACCGGTCTTCGTCCTCACCAGTCACCCGCGCGAACCACTGCCCATGCAGGGCGGCACGACGTTCCACTTCGTCACGGACGGCGTCAACTCGGCGCTGGAAAAGGCCCGCAGCGCAGCGGGCGAGAAGACCGTCGCGATCGCGGGCGGCGCGAGCACCGTGCAGCAGTTCCTCGCCGCCGGCCTGCTCGACGAACTCCACCTGCACATCGTGCCGATCGTCCTCGGCGCGGGAGAACGCCTCCTGGAGAACGTCGGCGACCCCACCCTGGAACCAATCAAAGTGACCGCCTCCCCGAGGGCCACCCACATCAAGTACCGCGTCATGCCATAGGAGCCGTCGTCGAAGTCTCATACCCGGTTCAGCAGCGAGGCGAGGATGCTGCGCTGCCTTGGACTCGGCTCTTGTCGAGGACGCAGCACAGTTCAGCGGCCAAGTCTGCTCGTAAGTTGAGCACTATCGCTCAGGTCGCCTGCAAACCTGGCTAGCATTGACGCGGCCCTGCCAAGCGTGTGCCGAGAGTGGCGTGCGGGCGGTGCCGCCGGGAACGTCACGACGGATTCCACCGAGGAGGCCGGCGATGGCAGCACTGAGGTGCTCCAGGTGCGGGGCACTGATCCAGCTGGACGGCACGACGTCATGCTCATGCGTGCTCCCCGCTGTGGACGACCTCAACGCGACCTACGACGCGTTCCGGCCGCGCCGGAAGCCCGCCTCGTCCCGGCAGGTCGAAGTGGGCGCGCCCGAACGCACCCCCGAAGAGACCGAGGAGACCGGCCGCCCTCGCATGGGGAGACGCGGCAAGGTCGTCGTCCTCGGCGCCATTGCGGCCGTGACGCTGGGGACAGCGGCATTCACCCTGAATGCGATGAGTTCGGGTCAAGAGGACGGCGACAGGCCGCCCCTTTCGGCATGGGCCCCGGACAAGGTCCCCCCGGAGTGGACGGAGGGCCTCGACGTGCCCTCGCCCGGTGGACCGCACGACGGTGGCCCCTCGGAGTCTGCGGAGGGCGGCACGTCGCACGAGGGCGGTGCCGAGAGCGAGGACAGCGGGAACCACGACGGCTCGCCGGCCCCCAAGCCCAGCGACGAGGGCTCCTCCCCTCCATCGTCAGGGGACGCGGACGGCGGGCCCACCGGCGACCCGGGCGGGCACACTGGTGGCAGCTCAGACGCCGGTGGTACGCAGGGCAGCGGCGGCTCTGACGGCGGCGGAGGGGACGACCAGTTGGGCAAGGCGCTGGGAGACCTGTTCGGTGGCCTGTTCGGCGGCGACGACCACAAGGGCCGCGGCCACCACGGCGACGACGACCACAACAACGGCCGCGACCACCACGGGGGCGGCCACGACCACAACAACGACAAGGGCAAGGGCAAGGGCAACGACCGCGGCGGCAACCACCACGGGGGCGGCCACGGCAGGTGAGCTCGCCGTCCTGTCGAATTCCGGGACCACACCTCGGCCATGGCCACCGCCCGTCGCCCTCCGACGCGGCGCTGCGGTCACTCGTCGCCGAACGAGCCGGAGACAGCGGTCACTTCTCCAGGAGCCCGGCGAGTACGGAGGTGTGGCTGAGCTCCGGCCTCTTGGCGGAGGTCAGCAGGGTGACCGGTCCGCCGCGGGCTCTGTCGCGGAGCTGCCGGAGAAGCTCCGCGGCCTCCGGCGCTGCCAGCTCCGCCTCGTAGCGGCGGCGGAATTCCCCGTACGTGCCCTCCGGCCCGTGGTACCAGCGGCGCAGCTGCGTGGAGGGGGTGAGCGGCTTGGGCCATTCGTCGACGCGGGCCGCTTCCTTGGACAGGCCACGAGGCCAGAGCCGGTCGACGAGGACGCGCACGCCGTCCTCGTCGCCGGGCGGATCGTAGACCCGGCGCACTCGGACATTCATGAGAGGACCGCGCAGGTGGCGGTGGCGTGCGCGTACAGCTTGCCGTCGTCGGCTCCGGTGAGCCGCGCCTCCGCCGTCGCCAGGGACCTGCCGACGTGGACGGCGGCGCCGGTGGCCCGCAGGGTTCCGGTGCCGGGGGTGACGGGGCGGATGAGGTTCACGTTCAGCTGCGCGGTGGTGTACGCCGATCCGGCGGGCAGCCGGGACAGGACGGCGGAGCCGAGGGCGGAGTCCAGGAGCGTGGCCAGGTAGCCACCGTGCACGGTGCCCATCGGGTTGCACAGGTACGTGCCGGACTTCCCCTCGAAGACCGCCGAGCCCTCCTCGACGGCGACGAGGTCGAAGCCCAGGGTGTGGCTGATGGGGGCCCGGGGCGTACGGCCGTCGAGGATCGAGCGCAGGAAGTCCAGTCCGCTGGAGGTGTTTTCGCCGGTCATGACCGGGACACTAGGCGAACGTCGCAACGGATCAAGTACGGATTCCGTACCGGCCGCGCTCCGGCTCGGCTACCCTCGCGGGCATGACCGGATATGGGCAGTTCTGTGCGATCGCCCGCTCTCTGGAAGTCCTCGGCGAACGCTGGACCCTGCTGATCGTCCGGGAGCTGCTGATGGGCGAGAGCCGCTTCAACGACATCCAGCGCGGCATCCCGCGCATCTCCAGGACGATGCTCTCCGCCCGCCTGAAGGGCCTGGAGAAGGCCGGTGTCATCGCCCGTAACGGCACCGAGTACGCGCTCACCGACGCCGGAACACAGCTGGCCCCCGTGCTGCGTGAACTGGGCGGCTGGGCCACCGCATGGGACCGGCGCGGCCTGCGCCCGGAACACCTGGACCCCGACGCGCTCGTGTGGGACATCCGCCGGCGCATCGTTCCCGCGAACCTGCCCGCAGACCCCACCCTGGTCGAACTCCGTTTCCGCGACCGGGACTCCACTCCGTACTACCTGCTCGTGCGGCGTCCCGACGTGCAACTGTGCACCGACGACGGCGGCTACGAGACAGCCCTGCAGGTCGAGGCCGATCTCGAAGCACTCACCCGCTACTGGCTCGGCGAGCACACCTGGAACCACGTGCTCCGTACGGGCTCTGCCCACCTGACCGGACCGAGCCGGCTGCGCCGCGCCTTCCCGACCTGGTTCTCCGGCTACGCGCTGCGCGCCACCGGGCACTGAACACCCACCCTGGTCAAACCGGCTGCCACGCTTGACCATTGATCGGGTTGCCGCTGCCCGAACGACCCGTCCGCCGTCCGCCGCCTGCCGTCCGGAGTCCGCATGACGTACGACATCGCCGCTTTCCGCGCGCAATTCCCCGCCCTGACAGCCGGAGCGGCCTTCTTCGACGGGCCGGGTGGCACGCAGACGCCCCGTCCTGTCATCGAAGCCATCGCTGACGCGCTCGCCAATCCGCTGGCCAACCGCGGTCAGGTCACTGCGGCGGAGCGCAATGCCGAGACGATCGTCGCCGAAGCCCGGCAGGCGATGGCCGACCTGCTCGGCGCGCAGCCGTCCGGGATCGTGCTGGGCCGCAGCGCCACCCAGCTCGCCTACGACTTCTCCCGGACCCTGGCCAAATCCTGGGCACCCGGCGACGAAGTGGTGGTGTCGCGCCTGGACCACGACTCCAACATCCGCCCCTGGATACAGGCCGCGGCACAGGCCGGTGCCACGATTCGCTGGGCCGAATTCGATCCCGCCGGCGGCGAGTTGACCGTCGAGGACATCCGCGCCGCACTCTCTGGGCGCACCCGGCTCGTCGCGCTCACCGGCGCCTCGAACCTCATCGGCACCCGGCCGCCGGTCCCGGAGATAGCCCGGCTCGTCCACGAGGCGGGCGCGCTGTTGTACGTGGACGGCGTACACCTCACGGCGCACACCCTCATTGACGTGGAGCAGCTGGGCGCGGACTTCTTCGCCTGCTCCCCCTACAAGTTCCTCGGCCCGCACATGGGCGTTCTCGCCAGCAGTCCCGCGCTCCTGGAGGAGCTGGCACCGGACAAGCTGCTGCCCTCGACCGATGTGGTCCCGGAACGCTTCGAGTTCGGCACGCTGCCGTACGAACTCCTCGCGGGCACCCGCGCCGCCGTCGATGTTCTGGCAGGCCTGGCAGGTCTGGGAGGCGCGGGAGGCCTGGGAGCGCACCACGGCGGAGACCGTCGCGGAGACCGTCGCGAGCAACTCGCCGCGGCCTTCGCGTTGTTGGAGAAGCACGAGGACTCGCTGCTGGGCCGCATCGAGCACGGGCTGGCCGAACTCCCCGGCGTCCGTACGTACTCGCGTGCCGCGGCCCGTACCCCGACCCTGCTGCTGACCCTCGACGGCCACAACACCCGTGACGCCACCCGCCACTTGGCGGAGCGCGGCATCAACGCCCCGTCCGGCTCGTTCTACGCAGTGGAGGCCTCGCGCCACCTCGGCCTGGGCGACGACGGCGGCCTGCGCATCGGCCTGGCTCCCTACAACAGCACCGACGACGTCGACCGTCTGCTGGAGGGCCTGGCGGACTTCCTGCGCTGAGCTGGCAGTAGAGGCTCCACCGACCTGACGCCCGGCCCGGGCGACGACGGATGACCTCTTCCGCCGCGATCCCAGGTCGGAAACAGGGCGACTGGGGCTGGCTATGTCGCACTCGCGTGCGGCCACTGAGCTGGGCCATCGACCCTGCCCGGCACTTCTGCACCTCCAGCTCGTTCACTATCCGTGACATGTTGGTCACAATTAAGAGCTTGTCGGGTTCGCCGGGGGCCTCGACATCGAGGAAGCGCCAGGTATGACACGGCAGACTCAGTAGTGGTACGGTTTCTTGTACCAGTGAGCGAAGGGAGTGCTCCGTGTCAATCACCGCAAGCGAGGCCCGCAAGAACCTGTTCCCCTTGATCGAGAAGGTCAACGACGACCGCTCTCCCATTCACATCACTTCCCGTAACGGCAACGCTGTGCTGCTGTCGGAAGAGGAATTCTCCTCCTGGCAGGAGACGATCTATCTGCTGCGCTCGCCGGCCAACGCCCGGCGCCTGGCCGAGTCGGTCGCCGAGGCCGAGAAGGGCAAGACCGAGCCGCGCGAACTGATCGAGGTCGACGACAGCGAGTGAAGACCGTATTCACTGAGCACGGGTGGGCCGACTACGTCTACTGGACCGAGACGGACCGGCGCATGACCAAGCGCATCAACCGGCTCATCGAAGACAGCAAACGTGATCCTTTCGCGGGGATCGGCAAGCCGGAGCCACTCAAGGGCGATCTCAGCGGCTACTGGTCCCGGAGGATCGACGAGGAACATCGACTCGTCTACCGGGCCAAAGGCGACGAACTCATCGTGGTCCAGGCTCGATACCACTACTGAACAGGGCGAGTACCGAAAGTCCGGGAGGCCCGCAAAGCAGGACCAGTGAGCCGGCGGGGGCGGCGGCGGGCCGGGGTAGCAGGCCCTGGACGGAGCATCCGCGTCCGAGCCGTCGCGGCGCGGCCCGCCGGCTGCCAGGCTCCTGTCATGAGCAGACACACACCTTCCCGGGGCACCTCTGCCTCCCGTACGGCATCAGAAACGGCATCAGGTGCGGCACCGGACACGGCGTCAGGGCCCGCCCCCCGGTCGCGAGTCCGCGCGAGGATCACCGCGGTGACTGTCGGGCTCGCGCTCGTGCTCGGTACGGGCGGCGCTGCCGGAGCCCGTACGGCCGTACCGGAACCCGCGTGGCACAAGGCCGTCGACCGGATCCTCGCCGACAAGCGGCTGGCCGGAGCGAGTTCGAGTGTGGTGGTCAGCGACGCGTCCGACGGCCGGGTGCTCTACGACCACCACTCCGGCAGGCGGCTGATGCCCGCGTCCAACACCAAGCTGCTGACCTCCGCAGCCGCCATGGACGTTCTCGGTCCCGGCTACCGCTACAGCACGGACGTACGCGCGCACGGCGAACGGCACGGCGGGCAGCTCGACGGTGACCTGTACCTGCGCGGCACGGGCGACCCGACGCTGCTGGCCAAGGACTACGACGCGCTGGCAGCCCAGGTGGCCGCCTCCGGGATCAAGAAGGTGACGGGCAGTCTGGTCGCCGACGACACCACGTTCGATTCCCAGCGGCTCGGCGCCTCCTGGGCGGCCGACGACGAGTCCGCGTACTACTCCTCGCAGATCTCCGCGCTGAGCCTCGCCCCCGACACCGACTACGACGCGGGCTGCGTCATCGTCGAGGTCGTCCCGGGCTCGACGGCGGGAGAGAAGCCCAAGGTCAAGGTCACTCCGTCCAACCGCTACGTCGACGTCGAGGTCACCGCCACCACCGTCGCCGGGAACGGACCGGACACCCTCTCCGTCGACCGCGAGCACGGCGGCAACACCCTCACCGTGAGCGGCGGCATCCCCGTCGGGGCGGACCCTCAGGAGTCGTGGACGAGCGTGTGGGAGCCCACCGGTTACGCGGCCTCCGTCTTCGCCGACGAGCTGCGGAAACACGGCGTCCAGGTCGCAGGCAAGACCGAACTGGGCAAGGCCACGCCGCAGGACGCGGACCGGGTCGCCCGTCATTCCTCGATGCCGCTGTCGAAGCTGAACCACCCGTTCATGAAGCTGTCCAACAACAACCACGCCGAAGTCCTCACCAAGACCATGGGCCACGAGACCGCGGGCAAGGGCACATGGAGCGCGGGCCTGAAAGCGATCGACGGCTTCCTGGAGAAGCAGGGCGTGGACACCGGCACGCTGCGCCAGGTCGACGGCTCGGGGCTGTCCCGGATGGACAACGTCTCCGCCGGCCAGATCGCCACGCTCCTGCACGCCGTGCGGAAGAAGCCGTGGTTCAAGCAGTGGTACGACGCCCTGCCCGTCGCATGCGAGCCCGGCCGGCTGACGGGCGGCACGCTGCGCTCACGCATGTGCGACACCCCGGCCGAAGGCAACGCGCACGCCAAGACCGGTTCGCTGACGGGAGCTTCGGGACTGTCGGGGTACGTCACCGACGCCGACGGCCGTCAACTGGCGTACAGCATCATCCTCAACAACTACCTCGCCGATTCGGTGAAGGACATCGAGGACTCGATCGTGGTGACGCTCGCCTCGTACGGCCGTAACGGCAACGGCAACGGCAAGACGGCGGAGAAGCGCAGCAAGAGCGGTGACGCGGGCGACGCGCACCGCGCCCCGGACGACGGACGCAGCACGCACCCGTCCGGAACTCCCGTCTCCGGCCTGGAGTGTTCGTGGACGAAGCCGGCCCGCTGCTGACGTCCGGCCGACGTCCGCCGCAGGTGAAGGGCCCTGGAAAAGACAGTCAGTTGACACATGAATGACCGCCAGCGCATCGGGCACCCGGCCACGGAACCCGATCCCACGCATTGGAGGCATGCAGTGCTCGCCGCCATCGTCGGCGCGATCCAGACCGTGCTCTCAGCGATTCTTACGGTCGTCACGCTGCCCTTCCGCCTCGTGGCCCGCCTGTTCGGCGGCGCGAAGAGACGCGCCTAGCCCCGGCGACAACCGACAAGGCAGGCGTATCAACGCGACAGACGAAGGACGGGAGAACCATCATGGGTGACCGGCACGTACTCCCCGACGGCAACCAGTGGAAGATCATCAACCCGGACGGTGTGCAGGCGACGACCCACACCGAGACCCAGGAAACGGCCATAGAGCGCGCCCGCGAGATCATCCAGAACGACGGCGGCGGTGAACTCGTCGTTCACGGCACCGACGGCCAGATCCGCGACAAGCGCACCCTCACCGCGGGGGACGCCCCCAACTCCCCCCGCGGCTGAGAAGCAAGACCGGAAACCGGGAGGCCCGCACGCCGTGCGGGCCTCCCGTTCGCGTCTCAGCTCTTCAAGTCACCGGCGAAGGCGCCGGGTCCGAGGTGCCGGCGCGGCCGCCGGTGACGCCCGTCATCGGCGCGCGTGCCCGGGCTCACGTCATGGGACTGAATTCGGGCAGGGTGAGGGCCGAATGGGCCGGTCTTCCCTCGGCGGAGGGCATGGCTTTGAGATTGCGCAGCATGTCGTTGCGCTGCTCCAGGGCTCGAGCGGTGGTCGGGAAGAGTGTGGCGTCGCCCTCGCCGACCTGCTCCTGGTTCACGGTTACGAACTCACGGGTGTTGTGTTCGTAGGCAGCGAAGCCCGCGGCGTGGTCCCGGTCGACCAGGGAACCGGCGAGCATGTACGCGCCGACGAGCGCGAGGCTGGAGCCCTGTCCGGTGAGGAACGAGGGCGCGTACGCGGCGTCGCCCACCAGCGCGACCCTGCCGCTGGACCAGCGGGGCATGCGGATCTGGCTGACCGCGTCGAAGAACAGGTCATCCGCGTCGCGCATGGCGGCAAGCATGCCCGGGACTTCCCATCCCGCGTCGGCGAAGACCGCGGCGACCAGGTCCCGTTGGGCTTCCGGATTCCGGAACGCGTCGAACGGCGGTTCCGGGTGAGCGAAGTTCAAGAAGGCGTGCACTTCGTCGCTGTCCCCCACGGCGTAGAGAGCCGCGGCTCTGCCCGGGGTGTTCCACATCATGATCTCGTGGGAGAGCCCGAAGGTG
>DATMEI010000447.1:0-19664 GCA_035556995.1 Streptomyces sp. | reverse complement strand
CGGATACGCGGCCGTCGCCGGGGCACTGGCCGAGACCGTCGACGCCGGCCGAACCGTTGAGGCCCACCAGCTGGGGGCGCGCCGGGTCGCCCTGTCCGAGCAGCGGATCGCGGAGTGGACGGCATGGGAGCGCTACACGCTCTGGCTGCGCAGCATCCTCTTCCCCGTCGTCAACATCAGCAACGTGCTCCTGGTGAGTGCGGTGCTGATGTTCGGCGGAACCTTCGTGCTGTGGGGCTGGATCGGAATCGGGCAGCTGACGACGGGAGCGCTGCTGGCGCAGATGCTGATCGAGCCCGTGTCGCTCATCCTGCGCTGGTACGACGAACTCCAGGTGGCCCAGGTTTCGTTGGGCCGGCTGGTGGGTGTGCGTGAGATCGAGCCGGACTCCGGGGACGAGGGGCTCTCCCCCGACGGCCGCGAACTGAGCGCGGAGGCGGTCCGGTTCGGCTACCGCGCCGGTACGGATGTGCTGCACGGGGTGACGATGCGCGTGCCACCGGGGACGCGGGTTGCTCTGGTCGGTCCTTCCGGAGCGGGCAAGTCCACGCTGGGGCGGCTGCTCGCGGGTATCTACGGGCCACGTACCGGCCATGTCGCCCTGGGCGACGCCGAGTTGTCACGGATGACCGCGGAGCGCGTCCGCCGGCACGTCGCCCTCGTCAACCAGGAGCACCACGTCTTTGTCGGATCCCTTCGGGACAACCTGCTGCTGGCCCGTACGGGCGCGAGTGACGCCGAGCTGTGGGCGGCACTCGGCGCGGTGGACGCCGACTCCTGGGCGGGAGCGCTGCCGGACGGCCTCGACAGCGAGATCGGCTCCGGCGGGCTGTCCGTCACGCCTGCGCAGGCGCAGCAGATCGCCCTCGCCCGGCTGGTGCTCGCCGACCCGCACACCCTGGTGCTGGACGAGGCGACGTCGCTGCTGGACCCCCGCGCGGCGAGGCATCTGGAGCGTTCGCTGGCCCGGGTGCTCCACGGACGCACCGTGGTCGCCATCGCCCACCGTCTGCACACGGCGCACGACGCGGATGTGATCGCGGTCGTGGAGGACGGCAGGATCAGCGAACTGGGCAGTCACGACGCGCTGGTCGAGGCGGACGGCGCATACGCGGCCCTGTGGCGTTCCTGGCACGGCTGATTTGCGGCTGGGGGCGCCGGCGGGCGCGTGGTGACGCTGAGCGGTGTCAGCCAGCGGTGTCAGCCGATCACGCCGAGCGCGACCAGCCCTCCCGCACCGCCGATGACCATGAACAGGGGCATCAGCAGCCTCGTCTCGACCCACGCCCCGGCGCGGAATCGCATGAATTTCGGTGTACCCAGCGGATACCAGCGCTTCCCGCCTATCGCGACCGGCCAGAGTATCGGGCAGCCGGATATGGTGATCGCGTCGCCGATGTTGTGCACCAACGCCCCCAGCACTATGGGCAGTCCGAGCCAGAGATACTCCTGTCCGGGGCTGGTGAAGAGCCAGTCCGACCCGTTGCCCGGCTTGTCGAGGACGCCTGCGAGAGTCCAGGCGCTGGTCGCACCCAGCAGCCACACCAGCACGTCGCTGGAGACCCGTGCGGCCCGCCACAGCAGCCCCTCCACGGCGAGCACCATGTGGATGAAGAGGATCACCAGCACCGCCCAGCGCCCGCCGAGAACCGCTCCTGCGGAGAATCCGGCGCCGAGGAAGAGTGCCCAGGGCCAGGTGTGGGTGAGGGTGCGGTGACCGCCGGAACGGCGGCGCTCCCCCTTGTTCCTGGTCGCGTTGTAGACGCCCTCGGAGATCTTGTCGATGACACCGCACAGCGCTCTGGACAGCGGCCCGAAGGCGCGGGAGATGGTGGCCGACTTGTGGTCGAGGTCCGGGGCAAGGGCCGCGCCCGAGCAGACGAGCGCGCCTGCGAGGAGCACGGGCCAGGGCATCGGGTGGTCCAGCGCCGCTGCAGCGGCTCCCGCCGCGAGCCAGGCCGCTGCCCCCGACAGCGAATGTGCCGGTCCCATCATGATCTTTTCCCCACCCCTGTTGCTGCCCCGGTGCCGTCACCCGAACTCGACTAGATGTCAACTGACCGCCGTGAGCGCCCCGATCGCCGGGTTCGCTGACGCCTGGTCGGCGACACAGCGTATCGGCAGATGATCACCCCCGGACCACCGGTTCCCGGTTCTAGCAACGAGGAAGGCAGTATGGGGGGCGTGACAGCCACCCTTATCGATCAGATGCCGAGTGACGCCGATCCCGACGCTCTCTTTGAAGCCTTCTCCGGCTGGGCGCAGGAACGGGGGATCTCGCTCTATCCGGCGCAGGAGGAGGCGCTGATCGAGGTGGTCTCCGGCGCCAACGTGATCCTCGCGACGCCGACCGGCTCCGGAAAGAGCCTGGTCGCCGCGGGTGCCCACTTCGCCGCTCTCGCCCGGGACCAGGTGACCTTCTACACCGCGCCTATCAAGGCGCTGGTCTCGGAGAAGTTCTTCGACCTGTGCAAGATGTTCGGCACCGAGAACGTCGGCATGCTCACCGGGGACGCGTCCGTCAACGCCGACGCCCCAGTCATCTGCTGCACGGCGGAGGTGCTTGCCTCCATCGCTCTGAGGGACGGCGCCGACGCCGATGTCGGCCAGGTCGTGATGGATGAGTTCCATTTCTACGCGGAGCCCGACCGCGGCTGGGCCTGGCAGATCCCGCTGCTGGAACTCCCCCGGGCGCAGTTCGTGCTGATGTCGGCGACCTTGGGCGACGTCGCGCGCTTCGAGGAAGACCTGACGCGCCGTACGGGCCGCGAGACCGCAGTCGTACGGTCCGCCAGCAGGCCCGTGCCGCTGTCCTACGAATACCGCTCCACCTCGCTGACCGAGACGGTCACCGAGCTGCTGGAGACACACCAATCGCCTGTCTACATCGTGCACTTCACACAGGCGCAGGCCGTGGAGCGTGCGCAGGCGCTGATGAGCATCAACATGTGCACACGCGCCGAGAAGGACGAGATCGCCAAGATCATCGGCAACTTCCGCTTCACCACCCGCTTCGGGCGCAACCTCTCCCGTTACGTGCGGCACGGCGTCGGCGTCCATCACGCGGGCATGCTGCCCAAGTACCGCCGGCTCGTGGAACGCCTCGCCCAGGCAGGCCTGTTGAAGGTCATCTGCGGCACGGACACCCTCGGTGTCGGCGTCAACGTGCCCATCCGCACGGTGCTGTTCACCGCTCTCAGCAAGTACGACGGCACCCGCGTACGTACGCTGCGTGCGCGGGAGTTCCACCAGATCGCGGGACGAGCAGGGCGTGCGGGCTTCGACACCTCCGGCCTCGTGGTGGC
The DNA here is from genome assembly GCA_035556995.1 of Streptomyces sp. Classification (GTDB taxonomy): domain Bacteria; phylum Actinomycetota; class Actinomycetes; order Streptomycetales; family Streptomycetaceae; genus Streptomyces. The sequence goes on along the minus strand of DATMEI010000447.1, from coordinate 16,359 downwards.
CCAGGCGCCGGAGCACGTCGTCGAGAACGAGAAGGCGCTCGCCAAGGCAGGGGACGACCCCAAGAAGCGCCGCAAGGTCGTGCGCAAGAAGGCACCCGAGGGCTTCGTCAACTGGGGTCAGCAGACCTTCGAGAAGCTGATCGCTTCCGACCCCGAGCCGCTCAATTCCCGCTTCCGCGTCACTCACGCGATGCTGCTGTCCGTGATCGCCCGCCCCGGCGACGCCTTCACGCAGATGCGGAAGCTGCTGGAGGACAACCACGAGGACCGCCGCGCCCAGTTGCGGCACATCCGCAGAGCCATCGCCATCTACCGCTCGCTGCTGGACGGCGGAGTCGTCGAGCGGCTGGACGAGCCCGACGCCCAGGGCCGCACCATCCGGCTCACCGTGGACCTTCAGCGCGACTTCGCCCTCAACCAGCCCCTGTCCACCTTCGCGTTGGCCGCCTTCGAGCTGCTGGACCCCGAGTCCCCCTCCTACGCGCTCGACATGGTCTCGGTCGTCGAGTCGACCCTCGACGACCCGCGGCAGATCCTGGCCGCGCAGACCAACAAGGCCAAGGGTGAGGCCGTCGCACAGATGAAGGCCGACGGGGTGGAGTACGAGGACCGGATGGAGCGGCTGATGGACATCAGCCACCCCCAGCCGCTGGAGGAGCTGCTCTTCCACGCCTACGGCCTCTACCGCAAGTCCCACCCCTGGGTCGGCGACCATCCGCTCTCCCCGAAGTCGGTCATCCGCGACATGTACGAACGGGCCATGACCTTCACGGAGTTCGTCTCCTTCTACGAACTGGCCCGCACCGAAGGCATCGTGCTGCGCTACCTCGCCAGCGCCTACAAGGCCCTGGAGCACACCGTCCCGGACGAGAAGAAGTCCGAGGACTTCCAGGACATCATCGAGTGGCTCGGCGAGATGGTCCGGCAGGTCGACTCCAGCCTGCTGGACGAGTGGGAGCAGCTGGCCAACCCCGAGGACGAGACCGCCGAGGAAGCGCAGGAGCGCGCCGACCAGGTGAAGCCCGTCACCGCCAACTCCCGGGCCTTCCGCGTACTGGTGCGCAACGCCATGTTCCGGCGGGTGGAGCTCGCAGCGCTCGACAAGGTCGCCGAACTGGGCGAGATGGACGCCGAGTCCGGCTGGGACGAGGACGCCTGGGCGGAGGCCCTGGACGCCTACTGGGACGAGTACACCGACCTCGGCACCGGCCCCGACGCCCGCGGACCCAAGCTCCTCCAGATCGAAGAAGTGCCGGATGAAGCGCTGTGGCGTGTCCGTCAGACCTTCGCCGACCCCAATGGTGATCACGACTGGGGCATTTCCGCCGAGGTCGACCTCACCGCCTCCGACGAGGAGGGCCGTGCCGTGATCAAGGTGACGGCGGTGGGCCAGCTGTGATCTGCCCTCAGCGCCGCGGCGCCGCCATGACCAAGGAGCATTCAACATGACCAGCCCCGCCGAGCAGCTCGCCGAGCTTCTCGACCTGGAGCAGATCGAGATCAACATCTTCCGCGGGCGCAGCCCGCAGGAGAACCTCCAGCGTGTCTTCGGCGGACAGGTCGCCGGGCAGGCGCTGGTCGCCGCGGGGCGCACCACGGACGGGCAGCGTCCGGTGCACTCGCTGCACGCGTACTTCCTGCGGCCGGGCATTCCCGGGGTGCCCATCGTGTACCAGGTCGAACGGGTGCGGGACGGGCGCTCCTTCACCACCCGGCGTGTAGTGGCCGTACAGCAGGGCCGGACCATCTTCAATCTCACCGCCTCTTTCCATCAGCCGGAGCCGGGCATCGATCACCAGGTCCCGATGCCCGAGGTACCGGCACCGGAAAGCCTGCCGAAGCTGGCCGACGAACTCCGGGAGCATCTGGGCGAACTCCCCGAATCACTGGAGCGGATGGAACGCCGCATGGCGTTCGACATCCGCTACGTGGAGCGGCTGCGCTGGGACGCCGGTGACCTGAGGGAGGCCGAGCCACGCAGCGGAGTGTGGATGCGTGTGATCGGTTCCCTCGGTGACGACCCGCTCGTGCACACCTGCGCACTGACCTACGCCAGCGACATGACGCTCCTCGATGCCGTGCGCCTCCCCATCGAGCCGCTGTGGGGGCCGCGTGGCTTCGACATGGCCTCCCTCGATCACGCGATGTGGTTCCACAGGCCGTTCCGTGCGGACGAGTGGTTCCTGTACCAGCAGGAGTCACCCATCGCCACGGGCGGCCGTGGTCTTGCCCGCGGTCAGATCTTCGACCGCGAGGGCAAGTTGATCGTCTCGGTGATGCAGGAGGGTCTCTTCAGAAAGCTGGGCGCCTGAGGGGCCCTTCACGGCGCCACCAGCTGGGCAAGCGGTGCGGGCCGCGTCGCAGCCTGCTGAGGACGTGGGCCCTGCGTCGCAGCACTGCCGGGTCCACCGCGCTGCACGGCCCCTGTTCCTGTTGCCGTACCTCCCCGTGCACACGCCTACCGCCTGACGCAGCGTCGCCATCGGAAACGACTCCGGACGCTGTGCGACTGACAGCAGGCGCAGGAACATCGGGCGCAGGAATACCAGCCGCAGGTACATCCGGCGCAGGAACATCCGGAACGCCCGGGGCCAGCCGTGGGACCACTACTGCCTCTGCGCTCTCTGCCGCTTCCGCGGCCCCGGGGGCCCCGGAAGCCCGGGCACCTTCTCGGGCCCCGACCGGCGGGGCGGCCGCATCCTCAGCCGGTGGCCGCGACGCGCGGGCGTCCTCCAAGTCCGCCTCGAGCATCAGCCGGTGCCAGAGGATCTCGTCCTCCGCCTCGGCCACGCAGACCTCTTCCGCCACATCCCTCGTGGCAGCCGACTCACCGGAGACGGTCGTCAACTCCGGCTTGAGAGCGGTCAGACGGGCACGTTCGCCCGGGTCGGGAACCGCTTCCTCCAGAGCTTCGGCGTCCAGTACCGCCGCCCGGGCGGCGGCAAGCTCCCAGGGACCGTCAGCCTGCCGGCAGAGCTGACCGACGCGGCGGCCACGCCAGTGCCTTGGACGGAAATCCACTCCCTCCTCCAGCAGCACACGCAGCCCCCGGGGAATGTTCCCGGAGAGCAGTTCGGGACGCCGCTCGGCGAAAGCCCGCAACTCCCTGGCCAGGTACAGCCAGACGACGGTCCGATAGCGATTGACGTAGAACCGCGCCGGACTGAAGCACCCGCCCCGCGCCAGGCGCGCGAACCGGGCGGCGCCGATGCCCAGCAATTCGGCGCCGTTGGCGGCGTCCACCACTTGCAGCCGCTCCTCGAAGCTCTGCGGGAAGCCCGCCGATTCCTTCAGCCGGGTCAGCTCCGCCCGCGGCACCCTTCGACGCCCCGCGGACGCACCCCGTACGCTGCGGATCTCTCCCACCTGCACGGCCAGCTCCAACACCTTGGGGCGCAGCCCCAGTTCCCTCGCTGCCGTGCGCATCGCGACATTCTCCGGCATGGTCGTCCCCCGTCGTCACGTCGTTCCTGCTGCCGTTCAACTACTGACAGTGACGACCCTAGACGTCCGCAAGTGCTCCCGCCTCCCCTGTGGATAACTCCCCGCCCCGGCGCTACGTCCCGTTGCGTGCGGCGAGTCCGAGATGCTCACCGACGCGGTTCACCAGCAGCGTCATCTCGTACGCGACAGCCCCTACGTCCACCTCGTCCCCGGTCAGCACGCACAGGCAGCTTCCCTCGCCCGCAGACGTCACGAAGAGCAGCCCCTCCTCGAACTCGATCATCGTCTGACGTACTCGTCCGGCTCCGAAGTGCGCTCCCGACCCCTTCGCGAGCGACTGCAGACCGGATGCGACGGCGGCGAGATGCTCGGCGTCCGCTCTCTCCAGGCTCTGACTGTTCGCCGTGACCAGACCGTCGGTCGAGAGCACCATCGCGTGCCGCACGGACGAAATCCGCTCAGTCAGGTCATCGAGCAGCCAGTCGAGCCCTGTGTTCAGCGCCATTCCGGCGTTCCCCCTTCTTCTCAGCTGCTGCCGTGCCACCCTTACCCACGAGAACGCGGTGAGCAACCACACGCTTACGTGCCGCACTCAGAGCCACGGTCTGCGTACGACTGGCGCAGTATGGACACATGGCAGAGAAGATGACGGAAGACCAGTGGCGGCGTTTCGTTTCCGAGGGGACGCGTACCGCGAAACTGTCGACTGTGCGGGCCGACAACAGCCCCCACGTCGCCCCTGTGTGGTTCGTGCTCGACGGCGACGACGTGGTGTTCAACACCGGTGAGAACACAGTCAAGGGCCGTAACCTCGCCCGCGACGGACGTGTCGCACTCTGTGTGGACGACGAGCGGCCGCCGTTCGCCTTCGTCGTCATCCAGGGCCGCGCCGAGCTGACCAGCGACATGGCACCGATGCGGCACTGGGCCACGCGTATCGGCGCACGCTACATGGGTGAGGAGTCGGCGGAGCAGTTCGGTGCACGCAATGCCGTCCCGGGTGAACTACTCGTAAGGGTCCGCATCGAGAAGGTCGTCGCGCTGTCCGGCCTGACCGACTGACACGACAGCCGGCGCGCGCGCTCTGCGCTGCCCGTGCGCCCGTTCGAGCCCTCTCGCACCTCCTGCGTGCCTCCTCCTGCGCCCTCGGCGAAACCGGTGCGCCATCATGACCCCATGCCGGACGAGACGAGTGATGAGACAGGACGGGTACGTGAGTTCTTCTCGGCCCGCGCGGCCGGCTGGGACTCGCGCTTCCCGGACGACGGCCCCGTCTACGCGGCGGCTGTCGGCGAACTCCGGCTGCGCGAAGGCGATGCGGTACTGGACGCGGGCTGCGGTACGGGACGTGCGTTGCCCGCGCTGCGTGCCGCCGTCGGGCAGCGAGGCATCGTGATCGGTGCCGACCTCACCCCCGAAATGCTGACCGCGGCGGTGGAGGCGGGCCGGCAGGACCTCGCGCGGCTGCTGCTCGCCGACGTCTCGCGGCTCCCGCTGTCCGACGGCTGCCTGCATGCGGTCTTCGCCGCCGGGCTGATCTCCCACCTTCCATCTCCCGCGTCAGGGCTGCGTGAACTCGCCCGCGTGGTACGCCCGTACGGCACGCTCGCGCTCTTCCACCCCGTGGGCCGTGCCGCGCTGGCCGCACGCAAGGGACGCACGCTCACCCCGGACGACGTCCGTGCCGAACCCAATCTCCGTACGCTGCTGGCCTCTTCGGGCTGGCAGCTGACCTCGTACACCGACGAGGCCGACCGCTACCTGGCTCTGGCGGCACGGACGCCGTGACGACCCGGTGCCGGGCCCGGCACCGGCGGCACCGCGCGGCGCGGGAAGCCGGGGCGCACCGCTAACTCGCGTCATGCGGCATCGGGCACCCGGCGGCGCCCGGCCCGGATCTGCCCGGGAAAGTCCCCAGATCCCCGATGCGGTAGCCCGACGGATAGCCCGGGTAGCCCTTGATCTCGGGGTTCTGACGGGCGTAGTGAGGTTTGCGCCGGGGCGGGAGCAGCCGCACGGTCCTCGCCCGCAGCCGCAGCGCGCTCCGCACGGCCCGACGGGCAGCCGGGTGGGGCGGGTCGTAGCGGAAGGCCCGCAGCAGGGAGTCGTCCAGCAACGCCCTGCTCGCGCCGCGCACCGCCGGAGCGAGCACCGCGGGGTACCAGGAGGCCATCAGATCCAGCGTCGCGTCCGAGACCCGGCGTGCGTCGGGGTCCCAGCCGAAGTGGGCGGTTTCGTAGTCGTCGAGGCACTTCTCGAAGTCCGCGTAGCCGGAGGGGATTTCGCTGATCCCCATGTGCCGGCCCAGGGTGCGGTAGTAGACCGCGGAAGCGTGCTGCTCGTGGTGGGTGAGCCGTCGCCAGCCGTAGGCGTCGAGCCAGCGCTTCGGCATCACCACGAAGGTGCACAGCACGTAACGCATGTCGTCGTCGGAGATGTCGTAGCTGTGGTGCATCTGGTTGATCCGGCGGATCGCGGTGCGGCCCTCCTCGGAGGTGAAGCCGTGTTCGACGACCGCGTCGAGGAGGAGTGAAGTGTCGTCGTAGCGCTTCTGCGTGCGCTCCGTCAGCTCAGCCGTACGGGCCAGCAGCCGCCCGATGCTGGGCACCGCATAGGTGCGGTACAGCGCGAGTTCGAGAGCGCGGGCGAAGTCCCAGGGGAACTCGCAGGTGGCACTCAGCCGGTAGATCTCCAGGAAGTCGGCTTCCGGGTCGAGTCGCAGAATGTGCCTCAGCCGGTCGTATCGCTGCACGTCGCATCCCCTTCGTCAGCAGCCCTGCCCTGTCGGCGAACTGACTCTAGAGTTAAGGTTCCCGTCAACTGACGGAAGGGGAGACACGGTGGCCGCCAAAGATGACGACGCGCTGTATGTGTTGACGGCTGTACTGCTGACTCCCGCCCAGTTTCCGAGTGTTCTCGGCGACGACTACCCGGAAGCCTGCTCGCGCCTCGGCCTGGAACCGTACGCGGAGGGCTACGGACTCGTGCTGGGCCAGGACGGCTCGGGCGCCCGCTGGACGGTCGCCACGGAGGACGTGACGCTCGTGGCCTGCGCGGTGGCGGCATGGGACTGCGGCATGGAGTACGACCTCTCCCCCTCCGACAGTTCCGTGGCAGCTGTGCTTCCCGGCTGGCCGCTGGCCCTGGCGGTCAAGGCCCCTGGGGTACCCGAGCCGCACGACCCCGGCCCCGACCCGGAGATGGACGGCGGCCGTGAGGCGCTCGTACCACCGGACACGGAGGAATGGGGGCCCGCCCAGCGGCGGCTCGGTGCGGACGAGATAGCGCTGCAGTGGGCGGCCTGGCGCGAACAGGTCGAGGACGAGGTCGAGTTCGTCGAAGCCGGGCAGGAGCCGAACGAGACGGTGCGGCGCGTGCTCGACGAGGTGCGCAAGTATCTGCACAACCCGCCGCCCCCCGGCCGGATCCGCTCGGCGTTCGCCTCCGGTGACGCCCGCACCCTGCGCGCCGACGGCCCCGGCTGGAGCATGGTGGCACGCACCGACGACATCGCCTTCCTCCTGCTCGACGACGAGCCGGGAGAGGTGCTGCCGGTGGGGCGCGGCACGGAACTGCCGGGCCTGCTCGAGGCACTTGACGGAATGGCGGTACGTCCCGCGGCCTGAGCCCCGGGACGGGCGCAGGGGCGGCGGGCCTTCAGCGACTCGGTGCTTCGGCGCTCGGTGCTTCGGTGCTTCAACGTTCCGGAACCGGCACTGCGACCTCCCCGAAGTGTCCCTGCCACGAGACCAGAACCTGGGCGGGGAGAGGGTCACCCCGCGTCCCCGCCATCAGGAACTCGGCAGTCTCGCCTGCCCGTACCACCGCGTTCTCGGGAACGCCGCGTGCGGAGGTGGGGAGATTCGCGCGGCTGACGCGGACGCCCGTCAGCGTGCTGGAGCCGGTGTTGCGCAGCGCGTAACTGTGCTGCCCGGAGCGTTCCAGCTGCCAGGGGCTCCGCGGCTGCCCGTACGCATGGGGCGCCTCGGACACATCCGTACGGGGGGCGTAGGTGCCCGCGAAGGCAGGAGGCGGGAACGCCCCGGGGCGCTGAGCGGGTCCCGGCACGGCAGTGGAATCGGAGTCCGCGGTCGGCTGCACGCCATATGGAGGCTCCAGGAGCCAATCCGGTTCGGAGTAGGCGGGTTCCTGGTCCTCCGGCGCCGGCTCGGCAGGCCAGGTGAACGGAGGCGGTGACGGTGGCGGAGGTGGACTCGGCTGCCCTTGCGGCGGCGACGGTACGGGCCGGGGCTGTGGGGGTACGGGCTGCGGCGGTGCGGGCTGGGCCGGGGGTGACTGAGCCGCCGCGGTGAGCTGGGCAAGGAGCTGCTCCATGACCAGCGTGCGACGCTCGGCGGTATCGACCTGACGGCGCTGCAACTGCGATGCCTCGGACTGCAGTTCGTTCTGCCGGCGTAAGTCCCGCTTCTGTCCGATGCCTTGCGCGATCGCGTAACAGGCCATGCCGAACGTGACGACAGTGCTGCCCCAGGTCGCAGCGTCACCGGCCTCCAGTGCCAACCACCTCATGGGGTAACTCTAAGGAGCAGCCCGGACGTTGCGTACGCGGAGGGGAGAACGACCTCGCACTGCCGAGGCATGAGAACGCCCCGGACCGGGACAGCACCATTCCCGGTCCGGCGGACCGCCGGACCGGCGCATCGCATCCGTGTGAGTGCCGCTGTCAGCGGCGCAGCTCCTTGTTGCTGACCCGGCGGAGCCGGCGCCGCTGCGAGGGGTCGAGCGTCAGGTAGGCGACGACCGGGACACCGACGATCACTGCAAGAGCGATCCAGAACGTTGTCAGCCACCACAGGAGCAGCCCCACGGCCACACCACCGACGGCGATCTTGCCTCTGTTGGTCATCTCCAGCCTCCTCCGTGGCGGCGTCATCACGTCCGCCACTGTTCATTAGAACGCCCATTCCGCCTTGCGGGTTCCCCCGGCGTTTCCGGTTGCTCCCGCGGCTGGGGTACTCTCGGCCCCTTCAGGCACGACTAGTCAAATTTGAGGAATGCGTGGGCACTGAGACTTCGACCGTGACGACGCCCTCCCGGATCTCCCAGCTCGCACTCTCATCAGCCGTTCTGATCCCTGCCGACCCTCCGCGCCTCTCACGTATCGCCTTCTGGCATGCGGACGGCACCCCGCCGCTTGCGTCCAGCGACGATCGCGACAACCGCGATGATCCCGGCGACCTCGGCGACGTCGAAGACCTGACAGTCGCGCTGTCCGACCACGACGGCACCGTCCGTACGCGCACGGTGCCCGCCCTCGCCCTGTCCGTACGCGACGCGCTTCCCGTACTGACCCGCATCCGCACAGCCGCCCTCACCGTGCAGGACGGGAGCGCGACGACCCCGGCGCAGCAGCAGCCGCCGCCGGCAGCCGTCTTCTGGGGTGCCGCCGCCCTTCTCGCCCTGCAGCTGGCCGCACGCGGACGGCTGCTCCCGGGCCTGAGCCCCGCCGGGTTCGACGCCTGGAGACTCGGGCCCCTCGACCCCGCTGACGTCGAACAGCTGCGGCATCTCGCCGCGGCGATGCCCCCGTACGCGCATGCCCTGCCTCTGCCCGGCGGCGCTCCCCTGCGGCTGCCCGAACCGGAACACGAGCTGCGTTCTTTCCTCGACGCGGTCGCCGACGGGCTGCCCCGCACACCCGCGGCCGTCCTGGCCGCGGGGAATCCGGCCTTCGCCGCCCAGCCGGCTCAGCACATTCCCGAGCAGCGAAGCTGGGCAGCCGACGTCGCCGCTGGGCACGACGCGGGCGTACGGCTGTCGCTGCGCATCGAGGTCACCGGGCTCCCGGAGGACGGCCCCGCCCTCACCGGAGGCGACGCTTCAGACGGCGACGAGCCGCCTGCCGTCTCCAGCACGGCAGACGGCCCGCGCTTCTCCGCGGTACTTCAGCTGCACAGCCTCACCGACCCCGCGCTGGCCGCCGACGCGGCAGAGGTCTGGTCAGGCGCATCCCCCACCGCGGAGGCCTTCGGTCCGCGAGTACGTACGGACACGCTGCTGACGCTGCGCCGCGCAGCTGCCGCCTGGGACGCCCTCACTCCTCTCCTGTCGGCCGCCGTACCGGACTCCGTAGCACTGGCCGACGAGGAGATCTCCGAACTGCTCACCGCGCCGGTATCCCAGGCGCTGGAAGCAGCAGGGCTGCAGGTGCACTGGCCCAGGCAGCTCGCGCGGCGGCTCACCGCACGCGCCGTCATCAGCCCGGGCGGCGGCGAGGAGGAGGCCGCCGCACGGGACACCAGCACCGGCCTGCCGTCCCACCTGTCCGCCGACGCGCTGCTCAGCTTCGACTGGCGCCTCGCGGTCGGGGAGACGGAACTGACCAGGGACGAGCTGAACCAACTGGCCGAATCAGGACGCCCCATGGCCCGGCTGCGCGGCCAGTGGGTGCTGGTGGACCCTGCAGCGGTGCGCCGTGCGCGGGAGCGGCACAGCCACAAGATCACACCGATCGACGCGCTGGGCGCGGTCCTCACCGGTGCCACGGAAGAGGGTGGCGAGCTCGTCGAAGTACGCGCTTCGGGGTGGCTGGAGACGCTGCGTGCACACCTGTCCGAGCCCGACGCCCTGTCCCGACCGGACACCCTGTCCGGACCGGACGCCGCCGGCCGTCCCGCGCTCGCACCGCCGGGCGCACTCGCGGCCACACTGCGCGACTATCAGCTGCGCGGCCTGGACTGGCTGGAGCGGATGACGTCGCTGGGTCTGGGCGGCTGCCTCGCCGACGACATGGGGCTGGGCAAGACCGTCACTTTGATCGCGCTCCATCTGCACCGGCAGCAGCGGCCGGCAACCAGCGGGCCCACGCTGGTGGTCTGTCCGGCTTCGCTGATGGGCAACTGGCAGCGGGAGATCGAACGGTTCGCGCCGGGCACTCCCGTACGCCGGTACCACGGGCAGGCGCGCAGCCTGGAGGGCCTGGCCGACGGCGAGTTCGTGCTGACGACGTACGGCACCATGCGGCTGGATGCGGGCCGGCTGTCCGAACTTCCCCCTCCGGGCTGGGGCATGGTCGTCGCGGACGAGGCACAGCACGTGAAGAACCCGTTCTCCGCCACGGCCAGGACCCTGCGCACCATCACGGGCCGCGCACGCGTCGCCCTCACAGGCACGCCCGTCGAGAACAACCTCTCCGAGCTGTGGTCGGTGCTCGACTGGACCACCCCAGGGCTGCTGGGCCGGCTCGGAACCTTCCGCAGACGCTACGCGCAGGCGGTGGAGGGCGGCGATCCAGCGAGCGCGGAGAGGCTGTCCCGCCTCGTACGCCCCTTCCTGCTGCGCCGCCGGAAGAGCGACCCGGGCATCGCACCCGAGCTGCCGCCGAAGACCGAGACCGACCGCACAGTGTCACTCACCTCCGAACAGGCCGGACTGTACGAGGCAGTTGTACGGGAAGGGCTGGCGGAGGTCTCCGGCTCCGACGGCGGCTTCGCCCGTCGCGGACTCGTCGTGAAGCTGCTGACCTCGCTCAAACAGATCTGCAACCACCCGGCCCAGTACCTCAAGGAGGACGCCCCCACTCTGGCGGGACGCTCCGGAAAGCTGGAGCTCCTGGACGAACTGCTGGAGGCGATCCTCGCCGAGGAGGATCCGGGCGGCGTCCTCGTCTTCACGCAGTACGTGCAGATGGCGCGCCTGCTGGAGCGCCATCTCGCAGACCGCGGTGTGCCGTCACGGTTCCTGCACGGAGGCACCCCCGTCGCACGACGCGAGGAGATGGTGAGCGATTTCCAGAGCGGCGGCGCACCTGTGTTCCTGCTGTCCCTCAAGGCAGCGGGCACGGGCCTCAATCTGACACGGGCCGCGCACGTCATCCACTACGACCGCTGGTGGAACCCGGCTGTCGAGGCGCAGGCCACGGACCGTGCGTACCGCATCGGGCAGGACCGGCCCGTGCAGGTGCACAGACTGATCGCCGAAGGAACGGTCGAGGACCGCATCGCCGAGATGCTGCAGCGGAAGCAGGCACTCGCGGACGCGGTTCTCGGATCGGGCGAGTCCGCCCTGACCGAGCTGACGGACGGCGAACTGTCCGACCTCGTCGAACTGCGAAGGAGCCGGGCGTGACACAGACAGGCGGGACGGGCGGAACAGGCGGGACACGCGGGACGTCCTCCCGAGCCGGAGACGCAGCCGCTGAGCGCACTTTCGACGCCCTGCCGCCCGCGCAGGGACGCGCCTTCGCACAGACGTGGTGGGGCACACGCTGGCTGAAGGCCCTCGAGGACACGGCTCTCGACGGCGAACAGCTGCGGCACGGACGCCGGTTCGCCCGCCAGGGCGCCGTGGGCGCCGTCTCGGTGCGTCCTGGACGTATCACCGCAGTGGTTCGCGACCGGGACGGCACACCCCACCGTGCCGACGTGCTGCTGCAGGAGCTCACCGGGGCCGAGTGGGACCGTCTGCTGGATGTCACGGCAAGGGAGTCGGGGCACCTCGCCGCACTGCTGGACCGGGAGATGCCGCCACGGCTGGTGGAGGACGCCGAGAGCGCCGGCGTCGAACTCCTGCCGGGCATCGGCGATCTGGACCCCACGTGCGGCTGCGACGCCTGGGACCACTGTCCGCACACCGCGGCGCTGTGCTACCAGATGGCGCGGCTGCTCGACCAGGATCCGTTCGTACTGCTGTTGCTTCGTGGCCGCACGGAGCGGGAACTGCTCGATGAACTCGGACTGCGCAGCGCAGCCCGAGCCGTCGTCCCCTCAGCCGCTCGAACAGCAGCTGCCCCGGACGACGCCGTCACCGCCGACAGCGCCGCCGGTGACGCGACGCAGGACGCCCAGTTGCCAGGTGTGCCGGCGGAGGAGGCGTTCGCCCTCGGAGCGATCCTCCCGCCGCTGCCGTCCGCGCCGGCGCCCGTCGCGGAGCCCGGCGGTGCGCCGTCGCTGGACGGTGGCGCTCCCCCGGCGTCCGGACTGGACGTCGCGGCACTGGAGTTCCTCGCGTCGGACGCAGCCCTGCGGGCACAGCAGATGCTCCGCGACGCACTGTCGTCCTCTCATGCGGTCAGTTCGCTGCCCGCACCGCTCACACAGTGGCAGGACGCTGTACGTCTGGCTGCGGGCAGCAGCCCCGGGCAGCAGATCGTGGAACGGCTCGCTGCGGGCTCCCGGCTTCCCCTCGTGCGGTTCCGGTCCGCCGTGCGCGCCTGGGAGTTGGGCGGCATCGGCGCGCTGTCCGTATGGGAGGAGCCGTGGACGCCGGGCCCGGAGGCGATGGCACGTGCCCGCGCCCAGCTCGCCGCGGCCTGGTCCCATGAGGAAGAGCCGCGTCCGGCGCTGCACGTCACGGACAACTGCTGGAGCACGGCGGACGATTCGGCACAGCTGCGCTACGGGCAGGACGGACGCTGGTGGCCGTACCGCAAGGAGCAGGACACGTGGTGGCCCGCGGGCGCTGCCGAGCACGACCCGGCCGCAGCCCTGGCGGTCGCGCTCCAGCAGAACGAACCCGGCCGGGACGAGAGGAGCTGAGCCCTTCCCGCCCCGGCCGGGGGTGATGCGGTGATGCAGTGGTGCAGTTGCAGTGCTGCCTGTCTGCTCGGCAGTGCAGGCGTACTACGCGGCCGACTCCATCACGGGGAGATAGCCGCTGGACTGTCCGGTAGTGGTCGGGTGGTAGGACTCCCCGATCGGGAACGTGACACTGTGCAGCCACGAGTCGCCGGAGCAGATCTCGTGCCCCGCAAAGGCGCCGCGCACATCGCCGAACGCGAAGCCGTGGTCGGCCGCACGCTTGGCGATGGTCTCATTGAGCACGTCGGACGCGGAGTTGATGGCCGCGCGAGACGCCTCGCTGAGGCCGACGGAGCATTCGCCTTCCAGCTTGTACATGCTGGGGTAGCCCAGCACCACGACCTTGGCGGAGGCCGCCCGCTCGGTTATGGCGTTGTAGACGGAATCGAGCTGGCCGGGAAGGGTGCCCGTGATGTAACCCTTCGCCTCTTCGATCTTGGTCAGGCACACGCTCTCACCCTGCAGCACACACGCCTGCATGGTGTCGGCGAAGCCCGCGTCGTTGCCTCCGATGCTGATGCTCACCAGACCGGTCGAGGCGCTGAGCGGCCCCAGCTGGTCGGAGAGCACATCGCCGGTACGGGCGCCGGAACATGCCGTGAAGTCGAAGGAAGAGGGTGAGTTGGCGGCTGCCCACTGCTGCGCGTACGCGTTCGCGCTCCGCTTGCAGTTGCCGCTGTCGGAGTCGTAGTCACCCGCGCCGAGGCCTGAGGAGTAGGAGTCGCCGAGGGCGACATACCCCGTCGCTGCTGCTTCCTGTGCGGACGCGGCAGAGGCTCCGGTAAGGGTGGTCACTCCGAAAAACGCCACGGCCGCAGCCGTGGTCGTCCATCTGTGCAGCTTCATGAAACCTCTCATGGTGGGGGGTCGACATGGAGGGTGCTTTTGACATGCAGGAGTAGCAGGTCCCGGCCCAAACTGGAAGTGTTCATGTCAAATTTGTGATCGGCATGAACCCTTGAAGCGGCAAGGGGTGTTGGCGGTCCCGAGAACGGAATCACCTGCCCCGTTCACCGCCCGGCCTACGGACGCGGTACCTGCAAGTAGCTTCCACCCGGCCAAGATCCCTACACGCCTGGACAGTTGAATGTTGACGCGCGTAGGTACGATCGACGGACCGCACAGTTGCCGCAACGGGCCGGATCGGACCGCCCGCGACAAGGAGAGCGATGAGCCCGAGGTACTACGAGGACGTCTCCCCTTCAAGTCAGACCCTCGCGCCGCGCGCCTGGTACGCGGCCTCCGATGCGAAGCGGCTCGCCCTCAGCGGTAGTTGGGACTTCCGGCTCTCACCCACCGCCGACAGCGCGGGCACGGACTTCGCGCAGGACGGGTACGACACCTCCGGCTGGGACGAGATCGCCGTTCCGGGGCACTGGGTCCTCCAGGGGCACGGCGCCCCCGCGTACACCAACGTCCGCTATCCCTTCCCGGTCGACCCACCGCGCGTACCCGACGAGAACCCGACCGGCGACCACCGTCGCGTCTTCGACCTTCCGGACGGCTGGCCCGGCGACGGCGAGGCGGTGCTGCGCTTCGACGGCGTGGAGTCCTGCGCCCGCGTGTGGCTCAACGGACAGGAACTGGGCACCTTCCAGGGCTCGCGACTGCCGCACGAATTCAGCGTCACCGGCGTGCTTCGGCCGCAGGGCAACGTGCTGGCCGTACGGGTCCACCAGTGGTCGGCGGGCAGCTACCTGGAGGACCAGGACATGTGGTGGCTGCCGGGCATCTTCCGGGAGGTCACGCTGCTGCACCGGCCGGAAGGTTCCGTGGCGGACTTCTCGGTGCACTCCGCGTACGACCATCTCTCCGGCGAGGGCACGCTGCGCGTCGACGCCCTCCCCGACGGCCGCGTGACCGTCCCGGAGTTGGAGATCGACGTACCCACCGGCGAGACGGTGGTGCTGCCGGTCGAGCCCTGGACCGCCGAGACGCCCAGGCTCTACGACGCACGCCTGACCACCGGCGGCGAGAGCGTCCCCTTCCGCATCGGCTTCCGTACGGTCCTCATCGAGGACGGACTGCTGAAGGTGAACGGCGAACGCATCCTCTTCCGCGGCGTCAACCGGCACGAGTTCCACCCGGAGACGGGCCGCGCGCTCGACGCGGCCACGATGCGGCGCGACGTGGAACTGATGAAGCAGCACAACGTGAACGCCGTCCGCACCAGCCACTGCCCCCCGCACCCGGCCTTCCTCGACCTGTGCGACGAGTTCGGCCTGTGGGTCATCGACGAGTGCGACCTGGAGACACACGGCTTCAGCGAACTGGGCTGGCGCGGCAACCCGGTCGACGACGAACGCTGGACCCCGGCACTGGTGGACCGTGCACGACGCATGGTGGAACGCGACAAGAACCACCCGTCGGTCGTCATCTGGTCGCTGGGCAACGAATGCGGCTCCGGACGCGGGCTGAGCGCCATGTCCCAGTGGATCCGCGAACGTGACCCCTCCCGGCCCGTGCACTACGAGAACGACCGGACTTGCCCCGACTCCGACCTCTACTCACGCATGTACGCCCCGCACGACGAGGTCGAACTGATCGGGCAGCGCCGGGAACCCCCACTGGAGGACGCCGCTGCCGACGCGCACCGCCGCTCCCTGCCGTTCATCCTGTGCGAGTACGGACACGCCATGGGCAACGGTCCGGGCGGACTCAGCGAGTACCAGCAGCTGTTCGCGTCCTACGAGCGCTGCCAGGGCGGGTTCATCTGGGAGTGGATCGACCACGGCCTGATCCGCCACACCGGGGACGGCCGCGAATTCTTCGCCTACGGAGGGGACTTCGGCGAGGAGTTGCACGACGGCAACTTCGTCTGCGACGGACTGCTCTTCCCGGACCGTACGCCCTCGCCCGGCCTGGCCGAGTACAAGAAGGTGATCGAGCCCGTCCGGATCGAGGCCGACGACCGGGCCACCTCCACGACCACCGTCCGCATCACCAACCAGTACGACTTCGCGGATCTTTCGCACCTGGCATTCGCATGGTCCTGCCAGGTGCAGGGCGAGACGGTGGCCGACGGAGCGCTGACCGTACCGCCGCTGTCCCCCGGCCAGTCCGCCAGAGTGCCGCTGCCGGACCGTCCCCCTGCCGCCCAGGGCGAAACCCTCTGGACCGTACGGGCAGTGCTCGCCCGGGACACCGGGTGGGGCGCGCAAGGCCATACGGTCGCCTGGGGCCAGGTGCTGAGCGCTCCCATCCCGGGCGGCCGCAGGCCCGGCCTGCCCGGCACTCCCGAACCGGCGCACCGCGAGGGGGAGTTCATCACCCTCGGCCCGGGGGTCTTCGACGCGGCCACCGGCGTCCTCACCCGCATCGGGCGGCTGCCGCTGACCGGCCCGCGGCTGGACGTCTGGCGGGCACCGACCGACAA
>DATMEI010000446.1:0-4241 GCA_035556995.1 Streptomyces sp. | reverse complement strand
TCGGCCGTACTCATCCGCAGCGGTTCCAGCTCGGACATCAGCTCCCGGCGGCGGCTCATCGTGAAGGAGGCACACACGCCTACGTGCTGGAGCGTGCCGGAGTCGTCGTAGAGGCCGAGCAGCATCGAGCCGACTCCCTCTCCGCTCTTGTGCGGGCGCAGCCCCGCGAGCACGCAGTCGGCGGTCCGCTCGTGCTTGATCTTCACCATCAGCCGCTCGTCCGGCCTGTAGAGCGAGTCGAGCCGCTTGGCCACCAGCCCGTCGAGCCCTGCCCCCTCGAACTGGTCGAACCACTGCCGCGCAAGCTCGACGTCCTGCGTCGCGGGGGCCACGAAGACGGGGTCGCGTGCATCCTGCAGGGCCCGGACGAGGGCCTCGCGGCGTTCGGTGAGCGGGGTGTCCATCAGCGATTCGTCGCCGAGCGCCAGCACGTCGAAGGCGACGAAGCTCGCCGGGGTCTCCTCGGCGAGCAGCCGTACCCGCGAATCGGCAGGGTGGATGCGCTGCTGCAGCGTCTCGAATTCGAGCCGGCCGTTGCGGGCGACGACGATCTCCCCGTCCACGACGCAGCGGGCGGGCAGGTTCGCGCGCAGTGCCGTGACCAGCTCGGGGAAGTAGCGCTTGAGCGATTTCCCGGTGCGGCTGCCGATCTCCACCTCGTCGCCGTCGCGGAAGACGATGGCGCGGAAGCCGTCCCACTTGGCCTCGTAGTGCATGCCTGCCGGGATCCTCGCCGCAAGCTTGGCGAGCATGGGTTTCACGGGCGGCATCACCGGCAGCTCCATGAACCGCACTGTATTGCGGCTGGGGCTTGTCCGCTCCTCGAAGGCCGCAGCCCGTTCCCGCCGCTGCTCGCGCCGCCGGGTCGTCAGTCCGCTTCGGGTCGGGGTGTGCCGGTTCGGCTGCGCGAGGCCCGGCGCGGCTGAAGTGGGGTGTCCGCATCGCTGAAGAGCTCCGGATGCCGGGAGCGGATCTTCTCGACGTCCGTGAAGACGAGGCGAAGGTGGGTGCGGAGCGCGTCCAGCGCCCCGTCCAGGTCGCGTTCCGACAGCAGATCGACCACGGCGCGGTGCTGAGCGATCAGCAGGGCCAACTGCTGCGTCAGCGGAAGAGAGAGCCGCCGGGCGCGGTCGAGCTGCGTCTTGGCCTGGCTCACGACCGGCCACGCGTCACCGTGTCCGCTCGCCGCCATCAGCCGTGCGTGGAACTCCTCGTCCAGGCGGAAGAAGCCCTCGGTGTCGTTTCGCCGCTCGGCCTCGGCCTGTGCGTCGAGGAGAGCCCGCAGGTCCGCTATGTCGTCGTCCGTGGCCGCCTCGGCGGCGTCCCGCAGCGCAGCGCACTCAAGGGCCTCGCGGACGAACTGTGCCGAGACGACGTCGCGTTCCCGTATCCGGGAGACGAAGGTGCCCAGTTGCGGATAGACGTCGACGAGTCCCTCCTCGCCGAGCAGGATGAGGCTCTCGCGCACGGGAGTGCGGCTCACGCCGAGTTCGGCCGCCAAGTCGTTCTCCGACAGGGGCGTCCCCGGCGGCAGTTCGAGGCTCACCACCCGGGAGCGCAGCAGTTCGTAGACCAGCCGCCGGGTGTTCCGTCCCTGGGCACGCGCGGCACGCAGTCCGTGCACCGATTCCAAACCGGACCTCCGTGAGACCTGTTGACCCCTGCTAGAACACTTGTATGGTAGCCGACCGTCTGGTCCTTCAGCCATGCAAGGAGGCAGGTCCAATGTCCGGACAGGTATCCGCCGCACAGACGACCCCACGGGGCCTGCGGCGCACCGTGGGGGCCTCGGTCGTCGGCACCGTCGCCGAGTACTACGACTTCTTCATCTACGGGACGGCCTCCGCGCTGGCCTTCAACAAGGTCTTCTTCCCCGAAGTCGACCCCACGGTGGGCACCCTCGCTGCCTTCTCCACCTACGCCGTGGGCTTTTTCGCCCGGCCGCTGGGCGGGCTGGTGTGGGGGCACGTCGGCGACCGGGTCGGCCGGAAGAAGGCGCTCGTCTACACGCTGCTGCTCACCGGGCTGGGCACGTTCGTGGTCGGCCTGCTGCCGACGTACGACCAGATCGGAATCTGGGCCGCAGTCGTCCTGGTTCTCGTCCGCCTCATTCAGGGCTTCGGCGTCGGCGGCGAACAGGGCGGTGCGGTGCTGCTGACCGCGGAGGCCTCGCCACCGGGCCGTCGCGGCTTCTACGCCTCCTTCGTCCAACTGGGCTCCCCCGCCGCCTATCTCATCCCCACCGGGCTCTTCGCCGTCCTCACCACCAGCCTCTCCGAGGAGGCGTTCCTCGCCTGGGGGTGGCGGATTCCCTTCCTGCTCTCCGCGCTCGTCGTGATCGTCGGCCTGTTCGTACGGCTCCGGGTCGAGGAGTCGGCGACGTTCCTGGCGGAGAAGGAGAAAAGGCAGGCGAAGGCCACGCCCGTGAGGTCCCTGATGCGGGAGAGCCGCCGGGAGGTGTTCGGCGGACTCCTGGTCAAGTTCGTCGAGGCAGCGGTCTTCCCCTTCTACACCGTCTTCCTCGTCGCATACGCCAAGGACCAGGGCGTCGATTCCACGATGGTCCTCGACGCCGTGATCATCGCGATCCTCGCCGAGCTGCTGATGATCCCGCTGCTGGGCCGGCTCACGGACCGGGTCGGCCGCCGCCCGGTCTATCTGGCAGCCGCGGTGCTCAATCTGCTGCTCGTCGTGCCGGCGTTCAAGGCCGTGCAGAGCGGAAGCATGGCTGTGATCGTGCTGCTGCTCATCGCCGGGCTGGCTCTCGGCCATGCCGGCACCTACGCACCCCAGGCCTCGTACTTCCCCGAACTCTTCCCGGCAGCCACGCGGTACACAGGTGTCTCGATCGTCTGGCAGTTCGGGTCGATGATCGCCAGCGGTCCCTTCACCGTCGTCGCGACGGCTCTGCTGATAGCGGGCGACGGTTCATTCACGTGGGTCGCGCTGTACGTCGGTGCTCTGATCGCGGTCAGTATCGGGGCGCTGTGCTTCATGCCGGAGACGGCACCCGGACGGCGGGGCGGCAGTGAGTACGCGAGCTGGCCTGACAAGGAAGCGCGTACCGGTCCGGTCTCCGGTTGCGGGTCCGACGACGGCAGCAGCCGTCTCGGAACGGCACATCGCTGACGAGCGCACGTACACAGCCGCAGGGAAGAGGAAGCAGGGCGGATGGCCACCATCACCGAGGCGAAGATCATCGTCACCTCGCCGGGACGCAACTTCGTGACACTGAAGATCACAACCTCCGACGGCGTGACCGGCCTCGGCGACGCGACGCTCAACGGCCGCGAACTCGCCGTCGCCCACTACCTGCAGGACCATGTGGCGCCCTTGCTGCCCGGGCGCGACCCGGACCGAATCGAGGACATGTGGCAGTACCTCTACAAGGGCGCGTACTGGCGCCGCGGCCCCGTGACGATGACCGCGATCGCAGCCGTCGACACCGCCCTGTGGGACATCAAAGGCAAGGTCGCCGGCATGCCCGTGTACGACCTGCTGGGCGGCCGCGCCCGTGACAGCGCGATGGTCTACGGCCATGCCAGCGGCGCCACGTTGCCTGCACTCCTGGACGACGTGGAACGCTTCCAGGATCTCGGATACCGCGCGGTGCGGGTCCAGGCGGCCGTTCCCGGGCTCTCCGGCACATACGGGGTCCGGCACGGCACCGTCTATGAACCCGCCGGAGGCTCGTTGCCGGAGGAGCAGGTCTGGTCGACGGAGGCCTACCTCGACTTCGCGCCCCACTACCTCGCCGCCGTGCGGGAGAAGTTCGGATCCGGCCTGCACCTGCTCCACGACGTACACCACCGTCTGACTCCCACGGAGGCCGCCCACTTCGGACGCAGAGTGGAGGACCTGCGGCTGTTCTGGATGGAAGACCCGACACCCGCCGAGGCGCAGGAGTCCTTCCGCGGCATCCGGCAGGCGACGACGACGCCGATCGCCGTCGGGGAGGTCTTCAACTCCGTCTGGGACTGCCAGCAGCTGATCACCGAGCGCCTCATCGACTACATCCGTGCCTCCGTCGTCCACGCCGGCGGCATCACTCATCTGCGGCGCATCTTCAACCTCGCCGAGCTGTACCAGGTGCGTACGGGGTCGCACGGCGCCACGGACCTCTCGCCGGTGAGCATGGCCGCCGCCGTCCACCTTGATGTGACCGTCCCCAACTTCGGCGTGCAGGAGTACATGGAGCACGACCCGCTGACCCACGAGGTCTTCCGGCCCGCCTACGAGCT
>DATMEI010000445.1:0-3340 GCA_035556995.1 Streptomyces sp. | reverse complement strand
CGGTGTCGACGACGGTGACGGTGTGCCCGGCGCGGGCGAGGCTGTGCGCCAGGGTGCCGCCGATGGCGCCGCCGCCGACGACGGTGTAGGCATCGGCGCTCATATCGCCCTTCCTTCCGAGCCGTTGGCGCCGTTGGCGCCGTTGTTCGTGGCCGTGCTGTTCGTGCTGATGTCGCTGTCCGTTCCTTGCGGCGGCCACAGCCGCGGCAGGTGACTCGCGCCCGTACCGGAGCCTCCGTCGACGCGGAGGACCTCGCCGGTGATCCATCCGGCCTCCGGGCCCGCGATCCAGCACACGGCGCGGGCGATGTCCGCGGGGGTGCCCGCCCGGCCCAGGGGGTTGGCGGAGACGGCCGCCGCGTACTCGGGCGCCACCGGGTTGCATGAGCTGTCGACCGGTACGAAGCCGGGGCTGACGGCGTTGACGCGGATGCCGTACGGGCCGAGTT
Organism: Streptomyces sp.; assembly: GCA_035556995.1. Classification (GTDB taxonomy): domain Bacteria; phylum Actinomycetota; class Actinomycetes; order Streptomycetales; family Streptomycetaceae; genus Streptomyces. The sequence goes on along the minus strand of DATMEI010000445.1, from coordinate 2,891 downwards.
CGAGTGCGGCGGCCCGTGTCGCCATTTCCAGCGCGGCCTTCGAACTGGCGTAAGGGCCGCCCCCTGGACGTGCGCGCAGAGCCGCCCCGGAGGAGATGTTCACCACCGACGCCGGGCGGGAGGCCGCGACGGCACGGCGGGCAAGTGCCGCCGTACTCAGCACCGGGGCCCGGGTGTTGAGGGCGAAGACCCGGTCCCACTCCGCGGCCTCGACGCTGATCATGTCGAGCGACGGGTAGACGCCCGCGGCGTTGACGAGGACGTCGACGTCGCCCACCGACTCCCAGGCACGTTCCACGGCCTTCTCGGGGCCGGACGTACCGGCCAGATCCACGCACAGCTGTGCGGCGTCCAGCGCGTCCGCCGCCGCTTCGAGCCCTTCCTCGTCGAGGTCCACCAGGGTCAGGACGTTCTCCCCGTCCGCGGCGAAGGCCTCGGCGACGGCCCGTCCGATGCCGGAGGCGGCACCGGTCACCAGGACGTGCGCCATCAGTCGAACTCCTTGTCCTTGGTCTCGGGCATGGTCAGGTAGATGACCAGGGAGATGAGCGCCGCCCCCGAGACGTACAGCCACAGCAGACCGCCGTGACCGGCGTCGTTGAGCCACGTGGTGATGTACGGCGCGGTGCCGCCGAAGACGGCCACGGCAAGGGCGTACGGCAGGGCGATGCCGGTGGCCCGTACCTCCGGCGGGAACTGCTCGGCCATGATCACCGCACAGTTGGCGGAGTAGCCGAGGATCAGCATCATGCCCGTCAGCTGCACGAAGAAGAGGCTGGCGAAGCTGTTGCTCAGCAGGTGCAGCAGCGGCCAGGCGAGTACGACGAAGCCGCCGGCGAAGCACGCCATGGTGGGCTTGCGCCCGACCTTGTCCGAGAGCTTCCCCACGAAGGGCAGCAGCGTGATGAAGACGGCAAGGCAGATGGTCTGCGAGAGGAGCGCCTGGTCCAGGGGGATGCCGGTCGCGACATGGGCGTACGTCGGCAGGTAGGTGATCCATATGTAGTAGGTGAGCGTGCCGGCGATGGTGATGCCCACGACGCGCAGCGCGGCCCCGGGGTGTTCGCGGAACATCGCCGTGAGCGGGTTCTTCCTCGAACGCCCGCTGTCCCGGGTCTCGTTGAAGGACTGGGTGTCCTCCACCGAGACACGCAGCCACAGCCCGACCAGGCCGAGCAGCCCGCCGACGATGAACGCGGCACGCCAGCCCCACGATTGCAGCGCGTCATCGCTGAGCGTGGAGGTCAGCACGGTGCCCAGCAGCGAGGCGATGAGCGTGCCGCCGCCCACGGACACCTGCTGCCACGACCCGGCGAAGGCGCGCCGCCCCTTCGCCGCCGACTCGACCAGGAAGGCCGAGGAGGAGCCGAACTCGCCGCCGGCGGAGAAGCCCTGCAGCAGCCGCGCGACCAGCAGTACGGCGGGTGCGGCGACGCCGATCGTCTCGTAGCCGGGAGTGAGCGCGATGACGAAGGACGCCCCGGCCATGAGCCCGACGGTCAGCGTGAGGCCCTTCTTACGTCCGAAGCGGTCCGCGTACGCGCCGAGCACGGCGGCACCCACAGGCCGTACGACGAAGCCGACGGCGAAGACGGCGAGCGTCGAGAGGAGCGCGACGGCGCCTTCGGCCTTCGGGAAGAACACATCGGAGATGACCTGCACGAAGATCGTGTAGAGCGCCCAGTCGACCCATTCGACGGTGTTGCCGATGGTGCCGGCCAGGATTGCCTTGCGCTGCGCGCGGCTCAGTTTGTGCGAGACGGCCGAGGGGCCGCCCGGGCCGCCCGGGCCGGTTGCGGCGGCGGAGGTGTCGGTGCTCATCAGGAGTGCTCCGTGGGGACGGCTTGGCGGTCGAGCTGGTCGCGGGCGGTCCCGGCCAGCTGGGCGTGGGTGGCGAACCACACGTCGCTGTGTGCCGCGATGTGGTCGAGCAGTTCGCGCAGGATCACCAGACGTGAGCGGTGCCCGATGACGTGCGGGTGCATCGTGAGCTGGAAGACGCCGCCGTCGCGGTACGCCGCGTCGAACTCGTCCTTCCAGATCTCCAGCACGTCCCGGGGACGGGTGTAGGGCCGTACCGCGGTGAAGCGGTCCATCGTGAAGTACGGCGCGTCGTCGCGGATCCAGTCGACGGGGATCTCGACCAGACCTGTCGCGGTGCCGCGCGCCACGACCTCGTAGGGCTCGTCGTCGGCCATGAGGGAGGAGTCGTAGTCGAAGCCGAGATCGAGGATGGTCTGCAGAGTGGAGTCGGAGAAGTCCCAGGAGGGTGTGCGGATGCCTGTGGGCCGGCTGCCCGTGATCTCGGTCAGGGTCTCGACGGAGCGCCGGATGAGCGTCTTCTCGTCGTCCGCGCCGAGCAGCGTGTTCCGCTCGTGTATCCAGCCGTGCACGCCCACTTCGTGGCCTTCGCCCACGTAGCGGCGGGCCTCGTCGGGGTGGAGCAGGGCGGAGACGGCGGGCATGAAGAACGTCGCGGGGGCCGCGTAGCGCTCCAGGAGCCGCAGTACGCGGCCGGCGCCGACGCGGGCGCCGTACTCGCCCTGCGCGAGCCGGCCCGGGCTGGTCTCCCCGTCCCGCAGCGGGATCGTCTCGTGGTCGGAGTCGAACGAGAGCGCCACCGCGGCACGTGCGCCCTGCGGCCAGCGGGAGGGGAGGAGGGAACGGCCGGCGGTGACGGCCGCGGTGTGACCGCGCCATACGGCCTCGGGCCACTGCCAGGAGGGAGTGCTGCCGGGAGCGGGCGGATCGTTCGGGGACATGGTTCCTCGCAGAGAGACGGAGGCGGAGACAGGGGCGGAGACGGAGACAGGGAGGACGGGAGCGGGTGGGAGGAGAGGGAGAGGGGACGTGGCGCGGTCGGGGTGCGGGCAGGGCAGGGGAGCGGGCCG
>DATMEI010000444.1:0-11447 GCA_035556995.1 Streptomyces sp. | reverse complement strand
CGCGCACCGCTCGATGTGCCGGAGGAACTCCAGGCCCAGACCCTTGCCCTGGCTCGCCCCCGGGATCAGCCCTGGGACGTCCGCGATGGTGTACACGGTCGAACCGGCCGTGACGACACCGAGGTTGGGCACGAGCGTGGTGAAGGGATAGTCGGCGATCTTCGGCTTGGCCGCGGAGAGTACCGAGATGAGTGACGACTTGCCCGCCGACGGATAGCCGACGAGCGCGACATCCGCGACGGTCTTCAGCTCCAGCACGATCTCGCGTGCCTTGCCGGGCTCGCCGAGCAGCGCGAAGCCGGGGGCCTTGCGGCGCGGGGATGCGAGCGCGGCGTTGCCGAGGCCGCCACGGCCTCCCTGACCGGCGACGAAGACGGTGCCCTTGCCGACCATGTCGGCCAGCACCTCGCCGTTCTTGCCGAGGACGACCGTGCCGTCGGGGACGGGCAGGACCAGGTCCTTGCCGTCCGAGCCGGAGCGGTGGGCGCCCTCGCCGGGCTTGCCGTTGGTGGCCTTGCGGCGAGGGCTGTGGTGATAGTCGAGCAGGGTGGTCACGTCCGGGTCGACGACGAGGACGACGTCTCCGCCGCGCCCGCCGTTCCCGCCGTCCGGCCCGCCCAGCGGCTTGAACTTCTCCCGGTGTACGGAGGCACAGCCGTGGCCCCCGTTACCCGCGGCGACGTACAGCTCGACGCGGTCCACGAAGGTGGTCATGCGAGGTGCCTCCTGGGTCCCCCGGCAAGCCGGGGGGAGTGACGATCAGTGCTGTGCTTGCTGCGCCGGCCGCACCCGCACGGGGTGCCGACACAGCGAGGGCGGACCCGTCCCGTACGTACGAGCGATGCGTACGCACAGGAGCGGCGGTCCGCCCTCGATGACGATGCGCGATGCGCTGCTGCGCCGCTGATCACTCAGCAGCCCGGCAGGACTTACTCAGCGGCCGGAACGATGTTCACAACGCGACGGCCACGGCGGGTGCCGAACTGCACCGAACCGGCGTCAAGCGCGAACAGCGTGTCGTCGCCGCCACGGCCGACGCCCGCGCCGGGGTGGAAGTGTGTGCCGCGCTGACGGACCAGGATCTCACCGGCGTTGACGAGCTGACCGCCGAAGCGCTTCACGCCGAGGTACTGGGCATTGGAGTCGCGACCGTTCCGGGTGGACGATGCGCCCTTCTTGTGTGCCATCTCTGCTCAGTCCTTACTTCTTCTTGGCCGGGGTCGGGATACCGGTGATCTTCAGCGCGGTGTGCAGCTGGCGGTGACCGATCCGCTTCTTGTAACCGGTCTTGTTCTTGTACTTCTGGATCCGGATCTTGTCGCCCTTGTGGTGATCCACCACCTCGGCCGCGACCTTGACTCCGTCCAGCACCCACGGGTCGCTGGTGACGGTGCCACCATCCACAACGAGCAGTGTCGAGAGCTCGACGCTGTCGCCGGCCTTGCTCTCGTTGATGCGGTCTACCTCGATGACGTCGCCCACAGCCACCCGCTGCTGACGACCGCCGGTGCGCACGATTGCGTACACGCGGAACTCTCTCTCGCTCGCTACGGAAACTCCTGACGCCAGCCGCCCAGCGCGAGAGAAGACAGACGAAGGCCCGTCATCCGACTCACGATCTGATCCGAATGGATTGAGCGGCCTCTCCCCGGCGGATGCCACGGGAGGGAGTTGCTCAGGAGCGCGGCGCATCCCGATGACACGCCGACAGTCAAGATTACGGGGCGCGCACACCCTGGTCAAACCGGTGCTGCGGGCCTCGACCGGAGCGCCGGGCTCACAGAAAGGCGCGGAGCCCCCGGCCAGTTCAGGCCGGGGGCTCCTTCACCGGGGTACGTCCCGCAGCGCGGTCAGTCCTCGGTCGATGCGTCCTGGTCCGCCGGGGCCGAGACGGAAGACGGCGCTTCCTGCTCTGCCGCGGCCGTCTTCTTCGAAGTGGACGACTTCTTCGCGGGGGCCTTCTTCGCCGCCGCCTTCTTCGCGGTCGCGGGCTTCTTCGCCGGGGCCTTCTTCGCCGCCGCCTTCTTCGCAGTCGCCGGCTTCCTGCCCGACTTCTCCGGTCCGTCCTCGCCCTCGCCCTCACCGTCCGAAGAGTCCGTGAGCTCCGCGGAACCCGGGGATCCCGCCGGAGCCGAGACACTGCGGGTGGCCCGGCGCCGCGAACGTACCGGAGCGGCATCCTGCACCGCTTCCGCGACCGGCTCCACAACCGGCTGCGGCTGCGGCTCGGCTGCGCGTTCCGAGGCCGGGAGCACGATCTCGCCCGCCTCGTCCGACGCGGAGGGAGAGCCTGCCGGAGCCGACGCCTTACGGCTCGCCCGGCGCCGCGAACGTACCGGAGCGGCATCCTGCACCGGCTCCGGCAGTGCCTCGGCCACCGGCTGCGCCGCCTGCTCGTCCGCCTTCGGCGCGACGACGGTGACCACACCCTCGTCCGAGGCAGGCGGAGAGCCTGCCGGAGCCGACGCCTTACGGCTCGCCCGACGGCGCGAACGCGCAGGCACAGCCTCCTCCGTGTCCGTCCCGGCCTGACCGGCTGTCTTCACGCCGCCCGCGTCCCCCGCCTCACTGGCGACGCTCGCGCCACCAGCTTCGGAGCCGTTTCGCGAGCGGCCTCGGCCGTTTCCCGGGCCGGTGGCCCCCTTCGGGGTGCTCTCGGCGTCGGTGGCTTCCGGCTCGGCACTCTTCCGCGGGCTTCTCTCCGCGGACTCCTTCTGCTCGGGTTCGCGTTGCGCAGGTTCCTCTTCCGGGGCCTTCTGCTCCACGCTCTCCTGCGGAGAACCCTGCGGTGCGCTCGCCTTACGGCTGCCGCGCCGCCGTGAACGTCCACCGCGTCCGCCGGAAGCCGATGCCTCCGCCTCGGTCACCGAGCCGTACAGCTCGTCGTCCGGAGTGAACTGCGGCGCCGGCGCCGCCTTCTGCTCCTTCACACCCGCACCCGAAGGCGCCTCGGCGGCCTGCTCCGATTCCGCGAGTGGCACGGGATGCGGCTGCGCCGGGGCCTGAACCTGGGCGCCGTTGCCCTTGCCGCCCTTCTTCTTGCCCTTCTTGCCGCCGGGCGCGGCGGGCTGCTCCATGTGTACGAGCACGCCGCGTCCATTGCAGTGCACGCAGGGCTCGGAGAAGGACTCCAGCAGCCCCTGCCCGACCCGCTTACGCGTCATCTGCACCAGACCGAGCGAGGTCACCTCGGCCACCTGATGCTTCGTGCGGTCACGTCCCAGGCACTCCAGCAGACGCCGCAGCACCAGATCGCGGTTGGACTCCAGCACCATGTCGATGAAGTCGATCACGATGATGCCGCCGAGGTCGCGCAGCCGCAGCTGGCGCACGATCTCCTCGGCCGCCTCCAGGTTGTTCCTGGTGACCGTCTCCTCCAGGTTGCCGCCCTGGCCGGTGAACTTGCCGGTGTTGACGTCGACGACGATCATCGCCTCGGTCCGGTCGATCACCAGCGAACCGCCGCTCGGCAGCCACACCTTGCGGTCCAGCGCCTTCATCAGCTGCTCGTCGATGCGGTACGTGGCGAAGACGTCGACGTCCGAGGACCACTTCTTCAGACGCTCGGCAAGGTCGGGCGCCACGTGCGAGACGTAACCGTGGATGGTCTCCCATGCTTCGTCACCGCTGACGATGACCTTGGAGAAGTCCTCGTTGAAGATGTCGCGCACGACCCGCACGGTCATGTCCGGCTCGCCGTACAGCAGCGTCGGGGCGTTGCCCTTCTGCGCCTTGCGCTGGATGTCCTCCCACTGCGCCTGCAGCCGCTCGACGTCGCGGCGCAGCTCGTCCTCGCTGGCGCCCTCGGCGGCCGTACGGACGATGACGCCCGCGTCCTCCGGGACGACCTTCTTCAGGATCTGCTTCAGCCGGGAGCGCTCGGTGTCGGGGAGCTTGCGGCTGATACCGGTCATCGACCCCTCGGGGACGTAGACCAGGTAGCGGCCGGGCAGCGACACCTGGCTGGTCAGCCTGGCGCCCTTGTGACCCATCGGGTCCTTGGTGACCTGGACCAGGACCGACTGGCCGGACTTGAGCGCGGTCTCGATGCGGCGGGGGCCGTTGGCCATGCCCAGCGCCTCGAAGTTGACCTCGCCCGCGTAGAGAACGGCGTTGCGGCCCTTGCCGATGTCGACGAAGGCGGCCTCCATGGAGGGCAGAACGTTCTGCACCTTGCCGAGGTAGACGTTGCCGACGTACGACGTCGACTGCTCCTTGTTCACGAAGTGCTCGACCAGCACGTCGTCCTCGAGCACGGCGATCTGCGTACGCTCGCCGCTCTGCCGGACGATCATCTCCCGCTTGACCGCCTCGCGGCGGGCGAGGAACTCGGCCTCGGTGATGATCGGCACCCGGCGGCGGCCCTGCTCGCGGCCTTCACGGCGGCGCTGCTTCTTCGCTTCGAGGCGCGTCGATCCCTTGATCGCCTGCACCTCGTCGACAGGCTCTTCCTTCTTCCTGCGCGGCTCACGGATCTTGACGACCGTGCGCTCCGGATCGTCCTCCTCCGCGTCACGGGCGGCACCGGAATCGCCGCTGTCACTGCCGCGGCGGCGGCGGCGACGGCGACGCCGGGAGCTGCTGGACGAAGCGGAACCACCGCCGCGCTCGCCCTCCTCGGTCTCCTCGCCGGCCTCGGCGGTCTCGCTCTCGTCCTCGGCATCGCTGTCGGAGGAGCGTGCGGCGCGGGAGCGGGAGCCACCCTGGCCGTCACGGGCGCCCTCGCCCTCCTCGGCCGCGTCATCGGATGCGGAATCGGGGCTCTCCCCGCGACGGCGACGGCGTCCGCCCCGGCGGCGACGGCGCGCGGGGCGGCCGTCCTGCCCGTCCGCGTCGTCCATGTCGGAGTCCGCGTCCTCTCCGTTCCCGGAGTCCCCGGCGTCCTCTTCCGACTCGGAACCGGCTTCGGAGACGGCCGCGCCCCGGCGGCCGTCGCCCCGGTCCGGGCCGCCGTTGCCGGAGGATTCCCCCCGGCGGCGACGCCGACGGCGCGGCTCCTCGGCGGCCTGCGGCGCCTCCTCCTGCTCCTCGACGCTCTCGTCGAGTTCGTCCGTCTCCTCGGACACGGCATCGGCGGCGGCAGCAGCGGCAGCGCTCTGCAGTGTCTGGAACGCCGGCTCCGTGAAGACCGGCGGCTGGAAGACGGCCACCGGCGCCACGCCCTGCTTGCGCGAGGCGGGAGCCTGCTCGGCGTCGGTCTCCGAGGGAGAGGTGTCATGGGCTGCGGCGGGCGCAGCAGCAGAGACGTCGCTCTTACGGGTCGCGCGGCGCCTCGTACGGCCGCCGCTCTCCTCGCCCGAGCTCTGGCCGTCGGCCTTCTCCTGGGCGGATCCGCCGGACTCGGCCGGCTCACCGGTGCGGGCCTCGGCCGACGCACCGCCCGAAGCCTTCGCGGACGCGCTCGTCTTGCTGCGGCTCGCGCGCCGCGGTGCGCGAGCGGTGCTCCCGGTCTCGTCATCGCCGGCTTCGCCGGAGGCGCCTGCGTCGCTCGACACCTGGGCCTCGGCGGTTTCGGTCTCAGCCGGAGCACTGGCCCTGCGGGACGTACGACGCCGCCCACGCGCAGGAGGCTCGGCGACCGCTTCGGACTCACCGGCACCGGATGCGGCCTGCTGGGGCTGCGCCCCGGATGCCGCCTCGTCGGTCTCGCTCGTACTGGCTGTGGCTTCCGTCCCGGCAGCGGCGGCAGGCTCCTCGCCCACAGCGGTGTCTGCCGCAACCGGCGCTCCAGCCGGGGCGCTCGCCCTACGGGAACGGCGCCGGGCACGCGCAGGCGGAGCGGGCTCAGCGATCGCTTCGGACTGGCCACCGCCGGGAACACCCGGCTGGGCCGCCTCACCAGAGGCCGCGTCTGATGCGTCTGCGCCGTCGTCGCCGGCCGGCTGCGCGTCCGGAGCGGCAACCACTTGCTCGGCAGGCGCGGACTCGCTGACGCTCGGGGCGCCCGCAGGAGCGCTCGCCCTCCGGGTGGCGCGGCGCCGTGGCCGCGCGGGGGGCGAACTCTCCACGTGGCTGTCGTTGGCGTGGCCACCGTCACCGTCACTGCCGAAGCCGGCAGCGGCGTCCGTATGTGCTGAGGCCGGGCCTGCAGAAGAATCGCCGGCCGAAGCCGTGGCGCCGATCGCCTCGGCCGCTCCGGCCGAAACGGTCACGTCGCTCGCGGCGGTCACCTCAGGAGCCGTCGTCGGCTCGGGAGGCCCTGCGGGCCGGCTCGCCGCACGGCGACGGCGCGGGGGAAGGGTGTCGCTGGGTGAAGCGAAGCCTGTCTCGGGAGCCGGTGCGGCTCCTGTCTCCTCCGCTGCGGGCTGCTGCTGCGGCTCCGGCGAATGCGGGGACTTCTCGGCGTTCTCCTCGGCTGCGCTTTCATTGTTCGGTTCGAGCATGCGGGCGGTTCTCCCGTCACGCTCCCGGGCGCCGCGCCTCATTCGTTCCGGTCACGGCCCGCGCTCTGGGCGGGGCCGCGCTCCGGGGCGCGGGCGCCACACGGGAGCTGTTGTCTCACTCGCCGGTTCCGGTCTTTCTTACGGACCGGCTACGGCAAAAGTCTCCTGGTCAGTGCGCCTGCCTGCCATGACGCGAACCCGGGTGGCTCCCTGGTGCCTGCGTCGGCGGTGGCGCTTTCAACGGTGATCCTCCAGGCCCGTGGCCTACGCGCTGCCGCCCGGCGCCTTCGCAACGAGGGGTGCGTCGCGGTCGGGCGCCAACGGGTCGGTCACCGTGCCGGTCTCCTCATCGAGCGGCCCCTGCGCCAGCCTGGTCACCGCTGCCGGGACCGGCGGCGCCAGGTCGGCCGTAGCTCGGAGGCCGGACAGGACGTCGTCGGGTCGTACAGCAGGTGTCAAGTGCCGTACCACCAAGCGCAGTATCGCACAGGGAGCGTCATCAGGACCATCGCCCCCTGCTCCGGCTTCCACTTCAGCAGAGGTCAGCGAGGTGACGGCGGCCCGTGCGTCGAAGGCGCGCATGCCCTTCTTGGTCCGCCGCTCCACCTCGACGGTGTCCGCCGCGAGAAACTTCGCGACGGCACGTTCCGCCTCCGCCGGGGTGACTCCGGGGAGCCGGAGTTCCCACTCCGACGCCTCGAGCCGGTCGGAGAAGTCGGAGGTGCGGACCTCGACCGCGTCGGTGATGTCGAGCCCCGGCGGCATGGACGAGTCCAGGCGGACACGGACCTCCTCCGGGTCACGCTGCTCGGTGAGGCCGATCTCCAGATACTCGGCCTCACTGCCCGTGCCGGTGGGTGCGGCATTGGCGTAGGAGACCTTCGGGTGCGGTGTGAAACCGGCGGAGTACGCCATGGGTACGTCCGCTCGGCGCAGTGCTCTTTCGAAAGCGCGCTGGAAGTCACGATGACTGGTGAACCGGAGGCGGCCGCGCTTGGTGTAACGCAAGCGCACGCGCTGCACGGCGAGTGCGGGCGGCGGGCCTTCGGGCTGTCGCTTGCCCAGTGGTTCTCTCCTCAGTGCCTGGTGCCGGGCGGCATCGCGTGGGAAACGGCCGCCCTTCGCGTATGTACGGTTCAAAGCTTGCTCAAAGGGTGCGGAAGTCCGCATCGTCCCGCTTCGGCCCGAATGTGTTCGGAGCCGTCGCGCTGTTGTGCGGTGATCCTGCGACCCAGGGTACGCGCCCGCTGTCGGGCAGCGGCTTCCGTTCAGGCTCCGACGGTGCTCCGAAGAGGGCCCTTCGCAGTTCGGCGCGGGTTTCCCGTACGGAGGCGCGCGCCGTGGCGAAGGCGGCCCGCGCACTGCGCCGGGCCTCGCGTACGACCCGTGCGGCAGGCCTCCAGATGCCGTCGCGGAGGCCCCGCCCGAGGGGCCGGACGGCGTGCTGCCACACCCATACGGCGGGGTCGGCGATGAGGAAGCGAAGCACGGCGCCGAGGAAACGGAAGACCGCACGCGAGACGTATCCGGCGACCCGCCAGGCGTGCCCGAATGCTTCCGCGATCTCCTTGGCGACGACAGCGACGGCCCGGCCGACGGGCGCGAGCACCCACCGGTGCACGAAGCCGCACGGCACCGCGACCCCGTACCGCCACAGCCACGCGAGCCCCGCCCCCAGGCCCCGCACACCCGCCACGAAGCCGTGCCCCAACGGGGTGAGGGCCCAGCGGTAGAAGAAGCCGCACGGCACGACGGCCCCGTACCGCCACAGCCACGCAAGACCCGCACCCAGGCCCCGCACACCCGCCACGATCCCGTGCCCCAACGGGGTGAGAACCCAGCGGTAGAGGAAGGCGGCGGGCTCGGCCACGAGCACACGAGCCGCCCACAGGACCGCTGCCCCGACCGCCCTGCCCGGTACGACCAGCACGTACCGCCCCAACCAGGCCAGCCCCGCACGTACGCCCCGCAGCGCGGCGAGCATCCCGTGCCCGAGCGGAGTCAGCAGCTGCGCGTAGATCCAGGACAGCGGGGTGACGATCAGGGTGCGTCCGAGCCAGGCCAGGGCGGCGCCGATGCCCCGCGCGCCTGCGGCCAGCCCGTGGCCGACAGCGCCGGCGAGCCACGCGACGGCGCGGCCCACGGGTACGAGGAGATGACGCCACAGCGCGAGCCACGGCCAGATGAACAGCGCGTAGAGCATTGGCGCGAGGACCGAGTGCCATACCCAGCTCATTGCGCGCGCGAACGGCACCCACACCGTGCGCTTGAGCGCCCGTCCGCACACGGTGAGGGCGTCCCAGAGCATCCGTACGGGCAGGATCAACAGCAGCGTGACGATCCGTACGGGCACGCGGACCGCGATCGCGAGGTACCCCTCGCCGGGCGCGTCGGCCGCCGGGGCCGTTGAGACCTCATGGCCGTCCGCCTCCCCGCTCGCGGGGGTGGGGGCGTCCTTGTCCAGGGAGACCGGAGCGTGGGCCGGTGCGTTGCTCATGTCCCCAGGGACGCCCCGCTGAGCCTCATGGTTCGCCCGGCGGAGCGAACTGCTGTGATCCGCCCGCTATTTGACGACCGACAGCGGCAGCAGCTTCTTGCCCGTCGGGCCGGTCTGGATCTCCGTGTCCATCTGGGGGCAGACGCCACAGTCGAAGCAGGGGGTCCAGCGGCAGTCCTCGACCTCGGTCTCGTCGAGGGCGTCCTGCCAGTCGTCCCAGAGCCAGTCCTTGTCCAGGCCTGAGTCCAGGTGGTCCCAGGGCAGGACCTCCTCGTAGGTGCGCTCGCGCGTCGTGTACCAGTCGACGTCCACGCCGTACTCCGGGAGGGCCTTCGCGGCGGAGTCCATCCACAGCTGGTAGCTGAAGTATTCGCGCCAGCCGTCGAACCGGCCGCCACGCTCGTAGACCTCGCGGATCACCGCTCCGACGCGGCGGTCGCCGCGGGAGAGCAGGCCCTCGACGATGCCGGGCTTGCCGTCGTGGTAGCGGAAGCCGATGGAACGGCCGTACTTCTTGTCGCCGCGGATCTTCTCGCGCAGCTTCCCCAGCCGCTCGTCCGTCTCCTCCGCGGACAGCTGCGCCGCCCACTGGAAGGGCGTGTGCGGCTTGGGCACGAAGCCTCCGATGGAGACGGTGCAGCGGATGTCGTTGGACTGAGCGACCTCGCGGCCCTTGGCGATGACGTTGACCGCCATGTCGCCGATCTGCAGGACGTCCTCGTCGGTCTCGGTGGGCAGCCCGCACATGAAGTACAGCTTCACCTGCCGCCAGCCGTTGCCGTAGGCGGTGGAGACGGTGCGGATCAGGTCCTCCTCCGAGACCATCTTGTTGATGATCTTGCGGATGCGTTCGCTGCCGCCCTCGGGCGCGAACGTGAGGCCGGAGCGGCGGCCGTTGCGCGTCAGCTCGTTGGCGAGGTCGATGTTGAAGGCGTCCACGCGGGTGGACGGCAGGGAGAGGCCGATCTTGTCGTCCTCGTACCGGTCGGCCAGGCCCTTCGCCACGTCGCTGATCTCGCTGTGGTCGGCGGACGAGAGGGAGAGCAGGCCGACCTCCTCGAAGCCGGTGCTCTTCAGACCCTTCTCCACCATGTCGCCGATGCCGGTGATGGAACGCTCACGCACGGGCCGGGTGATCATCCCCGCCTGGCAGAAGCGGCAGCCGCGTGTGCAGCCGCGGAAGATCTCCACCGACATACGCTCGTGCACGGTCTCGGCCAGCGGCACCAACGGCTGCTTCGGGTACGGCCATTCGTCCAGGTCCATCACGGTGCGCTTGGCGACGCGCCACGGGACGCCGGGGCGGTTGGGCACGACGCGGGAGATGCGCCCGTCCCGCAGGTACTCGACGTCGTAGAACTTCGGGACGTACACCTCGCCGGTCTTCGCCAGCCGCAGCAGCAGCTCGTCACGGCCGCCCGGACGGCCCTCCTCCTTCCAGGCGCGGATGATCTCGCTGGCCTCCAGCACCGCCTGTTCGCCGTCGCCGACGACCGCGCAGTCGATGAAGTCGGCGACGGGCTCGGGGTTGAAAGCCGCGTGACCGCCCGCCATGACGATGGGGTGCTCGTCGCCGCGGTCCCCGGCCTCCAGCGGGATGCCGGAGAGATCGAGGGCGGTGAGCAGGTTGGTATAGCCGAGTTCGGTGGAGATGGAGACGCCGAGCACGTCGAACGCGCCGACCGGACGGTGGCCGTCGACGGTGAACTGCGGGACGTCGTTCTCCCGCATCAGCTTCTCCAGGTCCGGCCAGACGCTGTAGGTGCGCTCGGCCAGTACGCCCTCACGCTCGTTGAGCACCTCGTAGAGGATCATGACGCCCTGGTTGGGCAGACCCACCTCGTACGCGTCGGGGTACATCAGCGCCCAGCGCACATCGCAGGAATCCCAGTCCTTGACGGTGGAGTTCAGCTCACCGCCGACGTACTGGATGGGCTTCTGGACGTGAGGAAGGAGGGCCTCCAGGCGCGGGAAGACCGACTCGACTGGCATGGGGGTGTCCTCGGATCGGGGTGCACTCGTAGCGGGTGACCATTCAGCGTAACGCGGGCGCGGAAGCCGGACGGCAACCACCTGTCCCGGAACGCACGGCGGGCCAGGTCTTCGCCGCAGATTCAGGCACGTTCCTTCAGGCGCGCCGTCTGATCTTCCTGGACCAGGCGCGCCGTCTCCAGGAAACCGGCGATCAGAGCGAGTTGGTCCTCGTCGTAGCGCCTCAGCGCCGCCGTACCGGCCTCACCGACGGGTTTGTACACCTCACGCTCGGCGGCGCGGGCGGCCTCGGTGGCTGCGACCAGGACCCGCCGGCGGTTGGCGGCGTCCCGGCTGCGGGCGACGAAACCCGCACGTTCGAGTCGGTCGATGACGGTCGTCGTCGCGGCCGGGCTGAGTTTGGCCGCACGGGTGAGTTCTCCGGCCGCAATCGGGTCGGTGACCTGGAGTCGATCCGCCACATCACGGCGGACGTCGCCGTCGTCCACGGCACGGCGTCGGTACTGATGCCGTGGCGCTCTCAACTGCCCGAGCGGCGCTTGTCCCGGCAGACCCTCACCGTCGTCCGCACCGGG
>DATMEI010000443.1:0-2759 GCA_035556995.1 Streptomyces sp. | reverse complement strand
CGCGGCCGTCATCATGACCGCGGTCTTCACCGTCTTCATCACCCTGTCCGCCATCGAGAACAAGATGATGGGCGTCGGCATGGCGGTCGCGATCCTTCTCGACGCGACCGTCGTACGGGGTCTGCTGCTGCCCGCGGCCATGTCGTTGCTGGGCAGGCGGGCGTGGGAACTGCCGGGCTGGCTGCGCTGGTTGCCCGGCAAGGGTGCGGAGCGATCTCTTCCCGCCGACCCTGCCGACCCTGCCGACCCTGCCGGCCCCGCCGGCCCCGCCGGCGAGACCGGCCCCGAGGACGCCGGGCACTCCGCGCACCCCGTCGAGGAGGTGCGCCAGGGGTAGCCGCCAGGCCGCCCACCCGGCAGGCCGACTCCTGCCTGTAGATAGGTTGTATCGCTACCTAGCTTGTGGTCTCATCTAGCTATGGCCGCCGACAGAAGAGCCAGCTGGCTCAAGGGTGTTCTCGACCTGCTGGTGCTCGCCTGTCTGACGGGTGGCGAGAGCTACGGGTACGAGATCGCCAAGCGACTGGACGAGGCCGGGCTGGGCCGGATCAAGGGCGGCACGCTCTATCCCGTACTGAACCGGCTGGAGGAAGCGGGCCTGGTGAAAGCCGAGTTCCGGGCGACGGAGCGAGGCCCCGGGCGGCGCTACTACCAGTTGACCGAGGACGGCCGGCGTGGTCTTGAGACGCAGGGCGAGGCGTGGCTCGGCTTCCATCACGCGGTGAAGTCGATGCTGGAGAAGGGAGAGGGGGAGGCAGCCGGATGACGGACAGCACGTACTTCGAGACGCTTGCCGCGCTGCTGCGGGAGCGCGGAGAGCCGCAGGCGCGCATCGAGACGCTGGTGGGCGAGTTGGCGGCGCACGCGGAGGAGGCCGGAGGCGACGCTTCCGAGGAGTTCGGCCCGGTCGGGGAGCTGGCGGCGCAGTTGTCCGAGCGGGAGAGTGCGGGCCCGGCGGACGGCCTGAGCGAACCGGAGGACGGGGCCGAGGCATGGGTGTGGACAGCCGACGCCTTCCAGGATCAGCTGCTGCTGGAGCAGTTCGGCGCCCAGGGCTGGGAGGTCGAACGGCTCGACAAGCTCGGCCGCTTCGTATGCCGTCGCGATCTCGGGCATCCGATGCGCTGGGAGTACCGGCGGGAGACGGCCGGGTACATCCAACGGGCCGTACGAACCAGGCAGTTGGGGCCCGAGGGCTGGGAGCAGTGCGGCGTGTGGGGGCCCTTCACGTACTACAAGCGCCCCGCGGCGGTCGTCGAGGGACCTGCCGCCCAGCTCGCCGAGCCGCCCGCGCCTCCGCAGAAGCGCGTGTACATCGGCAAGTGGCTCTACGGCTGGACCGCGGTGTGTCTGCTGGTCGTGGTGCTCGCGATCTGGCGCGGGGTGCTCGGCGTCGACCTGTCGGACGGAAGCACTCTGGCCGGTGCGGTGGTCGGGCTCGCCGTGGGAGGCGGGGCGGCATGGGTACTGTGGCGGGCCGCCCTGCGGAAGCAGACGCAGGTCGGGGAGCGGCAGACGGCCGGCGGCATCGGCGGCACCGGCGGCACCGGGCCGGTGCCTCAGGACCGGTGATGACGGCCCTGGTGAGGACGGTGCCGCTGAGGCCCTGCGCCCTTCACCCGAACGGATACGGTCACCTGTGCGACTGACCAGTCCCGCCGCACCGTGTGACCTATGCGGCACCGTAAGCCAAAGCCCAGATGGCGCTCCCGAGTCCTCTTCGTGGCGTTCCTGCCCCTGGCGTTCCTGGTGACCTGGGACGAGCCCTTGCAGGAGGCCACGTCGTCGGCGCGTCAGCATCGCCCGGCCCGTGCCGATACCCGCCCCGGCGCGCCACGCCCGGAGATAGTCCCGCGAAGCGGCTGGAACGCGGACGAGGAGATGGTCCGCGAGCGTGCCTCGCCCCTGAACGGCGTCCGTACCGTCTTCATCCACCACACCAACCAGCCGAACGACTACGACTGCGCGGACGTCCCCCGCAAGCTGCGGATGCTTGAGGCGGACCACATACGGCGCGGATGGGACGACCTCGGCTACAACTTCGTCATCGACCGCTGCGGCACCATCTACGAAGGCCGGTCAGGCGGTCTCAGCCGCTCCGTTGAGGGCGCGCACACCAAGGGCTTCAACGCGCACAGTCTGGGCATCGCCGCACTCGGCACCTTCGAGGAGGAGCAGAAGGTGCCACAGCCGATAGTGGATTCGATCGCGGCGCTGGCTGCCTGGAAGCTGGAGCGGGGCATCGACCCCCGCGGACGTATGCGGATGGTCTCGTCGAGCGACGAGAGCCGCTTCGACAAGGGCGAGAAGGCCAAGTTCCACGTCATATCCGGACACCGGGACGCCTACGAGACCACATGCCCGGGCATGGCGCTGTACGACAAGCTCGGGGAGATCCGTCAGAAGGTGGCAAGCCTGCGCGAGCGGGCGGAGGGGCGGGAACCGGGGCCCTCCTCGACGAAGGCGGACGGCGGCCGCGACGACCGGCACGACGGCCACCGCCACGGCCCCGACGACGGCCGCGACCGCGACGACGGCCGCGACCGCGAGGACCGCCACTGAGCGCGCCCGGCCTGGCGAGCGACCCCGCTGGGGGCCGTACTCCCCGGTCAGGCGGTCCGGAGGAACTCCAGCAGATCGTTGTTGAAGGTGTCGTTGTGGGCGCCGTACAGGCCGTGCGGGTAGCCGGGGTAGATCTTCAGGATCGGGTCCTTCACGAGTTCGGCCGTCTTGGGCGAGGAGGCGCCGATGGGGACGAT
>DATMEI010000442.1:0-9087 GCA_035556995.1 Streptomyces sp. | reverse complement strand
CCACCTTGAAGGCCACCGACGATCACGGCGAGATCGCCGGCGACTCCGTACGCGCCAATTACGCCGACGCCAAGGCCGTCCTGGACGCCATCGGCAAGCTCGGCATCTCCTACGACGACGTCGTGCAGGTGCTGGAGGACGAGGGCGTCGAGAAGTTCGAGGCGTCCTGGAACGAGCTGCTCTCTTCCACCGAGGCGGAGCTCAAGCGCCTCACGCCGAAGGAGGCGTAAGCGAGTTGACCTACGCAGCCAATCCGCTGCGTGACGCACTGGACCGGCGGCTCCCGCGCATCGCGGGACCGTCGGGGCTGGTCATTTTCGGCGTCACGGGTGATTTGTCACGCAAAAAGCTGATGCCCGCCGTTTACGACCTCGCGAATCGCGGGCTTCTCCCGCCGGGCTTCTCCCTCGTCGGCTTCGCCCGACGGGACTGGGCTCACGAAGACTTCGCGCAGGTGGTGCACGACTCGGTCAAGGAGCATGCCCGTACACCGTTCCGCGAAGAGGTCTGGCAGCAGCTCTCCCAGGGCATGCGTTTCGTGCCCGGGGTCTTCGACGACGACGACGCCTTCCAGACGCTCAAGTCCACCATCGAGGAACTCGACAAGTCCCGTGGTACGGGCGGCAATTTCGCCTTCTACCTCTCCGTACCGCCCAAGTTCTTCCCCACCGTCGTCTCCCAGCTGAAGAAGCACGGGCTCTCGGAGAGCGGCGAGGGCTCCTGGCGCCGCGCCGTCATCGAGAAGCCCTTCGGGCACGACCTGCGCAGCGCCCAGGACCTCAACGCGGTGGTGCACGACGTCTTCAAGCCCGACCAGGTCTTCCGCATCGACCACTACCTCGGCAAGGAGACCGTCCAGAACATCCTGGCGCTGCGGTTCGCCAACACGATGTTCGAGCCGCTGTGGAACCGCAGTTACGTCGATCACGTACAGATCACCATGGCCGAGGACATCGGCATCGGCGGCCGTGCGGGCTACTACGACGGCATCGGCTCGGCCCGCGACGTGATCCAGAACCACCTGCTCCAGCTGCTGGCTCTCACAGCCATGGAGGAGCCCGCCTCGTTCGGCGCCAAGGCTCTGGTCACCGAGAAGCTGAAGGTGCTCAACGCCGTACGGCTGCCGCGGGAGCTGGGCAAGCACACGGTGCGCGGCCAGTACACGGCCGGATGGCAGGGCGGCCAGAAGGTGCGGGGTTACCTGGAGGAAGAAGGCATCGACTCCAAGTCGAAGACCGACACCTTCGCGGCCATGCGGCTGGAGATCGACAACCGCCGCTGGGCGGGAGTGCCCTTCTACCTCCGTACGGGCAAGCGCCTCGGCCGCCGCGTCACCGAGATCGCGGTCGTCTTCCAGCGCGCACCCCACTCCCCCTTCGACGCCACCGACACCCAGGAGCTCGGCCAGAACGCCCTGGTGATCCGCGTACAGCCCGATGAGGGCATCACCATCCGCTTCGGCTCCAAGGTTCCCGGCACGCAGATGGAGATCCGGGACGTGACCATGGACTTCGCCTACGGCGAGTCCTTCACCGAGTCCAGCCCGGAGGCGTACGAGCGTCTTCTGCTCGACGTCCTGCTCGGCGACGCGAACCTCTTCCCGCGTCATCAGGAGGTCGAGCGGTCCTGGGAGATCCTCGACCCCGTCGAGCACTACTGGGAGAAGCACGGCAATCCCGAGCAGTACCTGGCCGGGACCTGGGGCCCCCAGGCCGCCGACGAGATGCTCGCACGCGACGGACGGAGCTGGCGCCGGCCATGAACATCGACCTCACGGACACCACGTCAAGCCAGATCAACACCACCTTGGTGCAGGCGCGGCGCTCGATCGGCTCGCCCGCCGTCGGCATGGTGCTCACCCTCGTCATCGTCACGGACGAGGGCAACCACTACGACGCGCTCAGGGCCGCCAGCGACGCCTCCAAGGAGCACCCCTCGCGCATCCTGGTGGTGGTGCGCCGCCCCGGCCGCTCGCCCCGCGACCGGGCCATGGCCAGGCTCGACGCCGAGGTGCGGGTCGGCATCGACTCGGGCACCGGCGAGACCGTACTGCTGCGGCTGCACGGCGAACTGGCAGCGCACGCCTACAGCGTGGTGCTGCCGCTGCTGCTGCCCGACGCCCCTGTGGTCGTCTGGTGGCCCGAGGACGCGCCCGAGCATCCCTCCGAGGACCTGCTCGGCACCCTCGGCCAGCGCCGCATCACCGACGCCGCAGCGGCCGAGGACCCGATCGCCGCGATCGCTCTGCGCGGTGAGACCTACGCGCCGGGCGACACCGACCTGTCCTGGACCCGTCTGACGCCCTGGCGGAGCGTGCTCGCGGCAGCTCTCGACCAGCAGTCGGCGAAGGTGCGCGGCGCGGTGGTGGAGGGCGAGGGCTACAACCCGTCGGTGGAGATGCTGGCGCTCTGGCTGGGTCTTCGGCTGAATGTCCCAGTCGAGCGGAAGGCCACCGAAGGCCCCGGCATCACAGCCGTACGGATGGAGACCGCCAACGGCGAACTCTGCCTCGACCGGGCGGACGGTTCACTCGCCGAACTCGCCATGCCCGGCCAGCCCGACCGTCACGTGGCACTGCACCGCCGCGGCACGGCCGAGCTGATCGCGGAAGAGCTGCGGCGGCTCGACCCGGACGAGGCGTACGCCTCCGCCGTGCAGTACGGAATCAGGCAGAGCAAGAAGAGCGCCGGCGCTTCCCGCAGCTCCGGCAGCGGCAGCGGCCCTTCCGGCGGACGGGCACGGGCTCAGGCGGAAACGCAGCCGGAAGGGGACACGGCGAAGCAGTCCCCCGCGGCCAAGAAGGCCGCCAAGTCCCCCACGAAGCGGGCGGCGAAGAAGTGACCGGCGCACCCCAGGTCGTCGTGCACCGCGACAAGGACGAGATGGCCCGTGCGACCGCGGCACGTCTCGCCACCCGCATCATCGACGCGCAGACCGCACGCGGCAGTGCCTCCGTGGCACTGACCGGCGGCCGCAACGGCAACGCCCTGCTCGCTGCGCTCGCCTCCTCCGCCGGCCGCGACTCCATCGCCTTCTCCCGACTCGAACTGTGGTGGGGCGACGAGCGGTTCCTGCCCGAGGGAGACCCGGAACGCAACGACACCCAGGCGCGCGACGCGCTCCTGAACGCGGTGCCGCTGGACCCGGCACGGGTGCATGCGATGCCGGCATCCGACGGTGCGTACGGCACCGACGTGGAGGCCGCGGCGAAGGCCTACGCGGCCGAACTCGCCACCGCTTCGGGCCCCGACGGCGATGCGCCGGTCCCGTCTTTCGACGTACTGCTGCTGGGCGTGGGCCCGGACACGCACGTGGCCTCGCTCTTCCCCGGGCATCCCGGCGTGCGGGAGACGGAACGCACGGTCGTCGGCGTGCACGACGCCCCCAAGCCGCCGCCCGTCCGCATCTCGCTGACGCTGCCCGCGATCCGTTCGGCACGCGAGGTGTGGCTGCTGGCGGCCGGGGAGGACAAGGCGGACGCTGCGGCTCAGGTTCTCGCAGGCGGGAATGCGGGACCCGGCGATGTGCAGGCACCGGCCGCCGGTGCGTACGGGCGCGAGAGCACCCTGTGGCTTCTGGACGAGGCCGCGGCAGCAAAGCTGCCACGGGATCTCCGCTCCCCGCCCGTTCACTGATCCGCGAACGCGCAGGCCCCGCCCGTCTGTTGGAGGGCGGGGCCTGCGCGTTCGGTGCAGCGCTGCTCAGCGGCCTCGCAGCTGCCGGTACCGGCTCACCAGGGTCTGTGTCGAGGCGTCGAGGCCGTCGACCTCCGCACCGCTCGTCAGGGCCGGCTCGAGGCGCTTGGCGAGGACCTTGCCCAGTTCGACGCCCCACTGGTCGAAGCTGTCGATGTTCCAGAGGGCTCCCTGCACGAAGACCTTGTGCTCGTACAGCGCGACGAGCTGGCCCAGCACGGACGGGGTGAGCTCCTCGGCGAGGATGGTGGTCGTCGGGCGGTTTCCGGGGAAGGTGCGGTGCGGCACCTGCGCTTCGGGGACGCCCTCCGCCCGTACCTCGTCCTGGGTCTTGCCGAAGGCGAGCGCCTGCCCCTGCGCGAAGAGGTTCGCCATCAGCAGGTCGTGCTGCCCGGCCAGCTCACCCAGACCGTCCACGGGGCGGGCGAAGCCGAGGAGGTCGGCGGGGATCATCTTCGTGCCCTGGTGCAGCAGTTGGTAGTAGGCGTGCTGTCCGTTGGTGCCGGGCGTGCCCCAGACCACCGGGCCCGTCTGCCAGTTGACGGGACGGCCTTCGCGGTCGGTGGACTTGCCGTTCGACTCCATGTCGAGCTGCTGCAGATAGGCGGTGAACTGGGAGAAGTAGTGGCTGTAGGGCAGCACCGCGTGTGACTGCGCGTCGAAGAAGTTGCCGTACCAGATGCCCAACAGGCCCATCAGCATCGGTGCGTTGGCCTCGGGTGGGGCGCTGCGGAAGTGCTCGTCGACGAGGTGGAAGCCGGCCAGCATCTCGTTGAAGTGGTCGCCTCCGATGGCGACCATGAGGGAGAGCCCGATGGCCGAATCGTAGGAGTAGCGGCCGCCGACCCAGTCCCAGAACTCGAACATGTTCTCCGTGTCGATGCCGAACTCGGAGACCTTCTCGGCGTTCGTCGAGACCGCGACGAAGTGCTTGGCCACCGCCTCCTTCGCTCCGCCCAGGCCCGCAAGCAGCCAGTTGCGCGCCGCGGTCGCGTTCGTGATCGTCTCGATGGTGGTGAAGGTCTTCGAGGCCACGATGAACAGCGTCTCGGCCGGGTCGAGACCGCGCACGGCCTCGTGCAGGTCGGCACCGTCCACGTTGGAGACGAAACGGAAGTCCATGTCGCGCTGCGTGTACGGGCGCAGCGCCTCGAACGCCATCTTCGGACCCAGGTCCGAGCCGCCGATGCCGATGTTCACAACCGTCTTGATCCGCTTGCCGGTGTGACCGGTCCAGTGGCCTTCGCGCACCTTGCTCGCGAAGAGGGCCATCTTGGTCAGCACCGCGTGCACCTTGGGTTCGACGTTCTCGCCGTCGGTCATGACGACCGCCGCGGCCGGCGTGCGCAGCGCCGTGTGCAGCACGGCGCGGTCCTCGGTGACGTTGATCCGCTCGCCGTCGAACATGGCGTCCCGCAGCTGCGCGACCCCGGTGGCGGCGGCCAGTTCGCCCAGCAGCCGCATCGTGTCGTCCGTTACCAGGTGCTTGGAAAAGTCCAGGTGCAGGTCGCCCACCTGCAGGCCGAACCGCTCCGCACGTCGCACGTCCTCGGCGAAGAGTCCGCGTAGATGTGTGTCGCCGAACTCCTCACGGTGCTTTGCCAACGCGTGCCACTCGGGCAGTTGATCGAGCCGCGTGCGGCCTGCTGCGTTCATCTGCGATCGTCACCGTCTTCTCGTGATCTCTACTGGTCTTCTCGTGCGAAACCCCGCCGCGCACCAACCTAAATGACCGACGGCCCGGCCGCGCGCACCGCCTCAGCGGTGGCGGCCGGGCCGCGCAGAAGAGCAAGAAGGGCCGGAAGGGCGTGCCTCGCAAGGGCGTTGGACCGGCGGCCAGGAGCCGGCAGCGGGAGGAGACCGGTGCACCGGCTGGACCGGGAAGAGTGACAGTCGAGCGGGCGTGAAGCGTCAGAGCTCGCCTCGGAGCTTCGCGAGGGCCTCGGCCAGGATCGCCTCGCCGTCCTCGTCGCTCCGTCGTTCCCTTACATAGGCGAGATGGGTCTTGTACGGCTCCGTACGCGGCGGGTCCGGCGGGTTCTCCTGGTCCGTACCGGCTGGGAAGCCACAGCGCGGGCAATCCCAGGTCTCGGGGATCTGCGCGTCGCTGGCGAAGCTGGGCTGAGTCTCGTGTCCGTTCGAACACCAGAAGGAGATGCGCAGGCGAGGCGCGGAATCGCCTCGCTCGGCCTCCCCCATCGGCCCGGCTCCGACCCGGCTTCCCCGGATCGCGTTGCCACTTGCCACGGTCGTAACTCCCTGCCTCACGGTGCTGCGGAGAACCCGATAGGAGCTCCGCTGCGGGCGCCCTAGTGTACGTAGGGCCCAACGCGCGTCCAGTTACCGGAGTTACTGCGTCGGCTCCGGACGCGAGCCTCATGATAGGCCGGGTACGGCGACTTGCGGCAGCTCTTGCAAGGCCGGAGGTACGTCCCGATGCCCGGGGGCAGCGGGATCCCGGTCACCCGGTGGCGGCGATCAGGTCTCCAGCTTCATCAGCAGCCCGAGCACGACGATGATGGCGAACCAGACCAGCCCGACCACCACCGTGAGCCGGGACAGGTTGCGCTCTGCTACCGAAGAGCCGCCGACCGACGACTGCATACCGCCGCCGAACATGTCGGAGAGACCGCCGCCCTTCCCCTTGTGCATCAGAACCAGCAGCACCCCCAGTGCGCTGACGGCGATGAGGGCGATTGAGAACCCCATGATCACGGCTGGACCAACTCTCTCGGACAGTTCGGAAGTCTTGACATCTCGGGGGCCGGACGCGGGCCCGGCCCCCGACAGGGTACGACGGGTCGTGGCCCGCCGTCATGCGCCTGCCGTGGGCGGGCGCCGGGTACGGGCACCGCTGGCGGCACCGGCGGTGCGTCCGGTCCTACTGGTCGCGGAATCGAACGATCTTGACGAACTCCTCCGCATCGAGCGCGGCACCGCCCACCAGCGCGCCGTCGATGTCGGGCTGCGCCATGATCTGGGCGACGTTGCCGGACTTCACCGAGCCGCCGTACTGGATGCGCACCTTCTCGGCGACGTCCTGTCCGTACAACTCGTTGAGCCGTCCGCGAATCGCACCGCAGACCTCCTGGGCGTCCTCCGCACCGCAGGTCTTGCCTGTGCCGATGGCCCACACCGGCTCGTACGCGATCACGATGGTGGCGGCCTGCTCGGCGGGCAGGTCCTTCAGCGCGCCGTCGACCTGGGCGAGCGTGTGCGCGACCTGGTTGCCGGCCTCACGCACCGCCAGCTCCTCGCCGACGCACAGGATCGGGGTCAGGTCGTGTGCGAAGGCCGCCTTCACCTTGGCGTTGACCAGCGGCTCGTCCTCACCGTGGTACTGGCGGCGCTCGGAGTGGCCGACGGTGACGAACGAGCAGTTCAGCTTGGCCAGAAACGCACCGGAGATCTCGCCGGTGTACGCCCCGGTCTCGTGTGCGGAGACGTCCTGGGCGCCGTACTTGATCTTCAACTTGTCGCCGTCGACCAGGGTCTGGACGGAGCGCAGGTCGGTGAAGGGCGGCAGGACCGCGACCTCGACGGCCGCGAAGTCCTTGTCCGTCAGTGCGAAGGCGAGCTTCTGGACGTGGGCGATGGCCTCGAGGTGGTTGAGGTTCATCTTCCAGTTGCCCGCCATCAGCGGGGTTCGGGTGGTCACGTTGGACGTCCTCCGTTGTTCGCTGCGCCGCGGTGGCGGCTCATGTCACGGTCGCCCGCGCGGGGCAGAGGTGCGGGAGATGCTGCTGTCTGCGGGTGAGCGGAAGGGCTCCCGCCGCTCACGGGTTCTCCAGTGCCGCGAGGCCGGGGAGCGTCTTGCCCTCGAGGTACTCGAGGCTGGCGCCGCCACCGGTCGAGATGTGGCCGAATGCGTTCTCGTCGAAGCCGAGCAGCCGGACGGCGGCAGCGCTGTCGCCGCCGCCGACGACGGTGAAGGAGCCGCTGTCGAGCAGCCCCTGCGCCACGGCCCTTGTGCCCTCGGCGTAGTCGGGGTGCTCGAAGACGCCCATCGGGCCGTTCCAGAAGACTGTGGCGGCGTCGGCGAGCTTGGAGGCGTAGAGCTCACAGGTGCGCGGTCCGATGTCCAGGCCCATCAGGCCGGCCGGAATCGCGTCCACGGCGACGGTGCTCGGCGCTGCCGGCGCCTTGGTCTTCAGGTCCGGGAAGCTGTCGGCCGCCAGCACGTCGACCGGCAGCACGAACTCCACACCCAACTTCCCGGCACGCTCCAGATAGTCCTGGACCACGGGGACCTGGTCCTCCTGAAGCAGGGAGCTTCCGACCTCGTGGCCCTGTGCCTTGAGGAAGGTGTAGGCCATACCGCCGCCGATGAGGATGCGGTCGGCCCGCTCCAGAAGATGATCGATGACACCGAGCTTGTCGGAGACCTTCGCGCCTCCGAGCACGACGGCGTACGGGCGCGCGACGTCCTCGGTGAGCTTCTTCAGCACACCGACCTCGGTGGCGATGAGGCCGCCCGCGGCGTGCGGAAGGCGGGCCGGAAGGTCGTACACGGAGGCGTGCTTGCGGTGCACCGCGCCGAAACCGTCACCGACGTAGAGGTCCGCGAGGCCTGCGAGTTCGTCGGCGAAGGCGCCGCGTTCGGCGTCGTCCTTGCTGGTCTCCCCCGCGTTGAAGCGCAGGTTCTCCAGCAGCGTGACGCCGCCGTCGGCGCTCGCGCCCACGGTGGCCTTCGCGTCGTCGCCGACGGTGTCGGACGCGAAAGCGACGTCCTCGCCGAGGAGTTCACCGAGCCGCTTCGCGACCGGCGCGAGCGAGAACTGCGGGTCGGGGGCGCCCTTGGGACGTCCCAGGTGCGAGGCGACGACGACGCGGGCGCCGCTCTCAGCGAGCTTACGAATGGTGGGCACGGCCGCGCGGATGCGGCCGTCGTCGGTGATGGAGACACCGTCGAGCGGGACGTTCAGATCGGCGCGGACGAAGACCCGCTTGCCGGCCACGCCGTCGTCGATGAGTTCATCGATCGTCTTCATGCTTGCTGGACTCCTTGGACTTCAGACCCTCAGGGAACCCTCATGGAACAGGGCCCGCCGGACGCGTCGTTGCGCCCTGCGAGCCCTGCCACGGTCTGCCATGTGTCGGCGCTCCGCCGGTGAGGCAGCGGTCAGAGCTTGTCGCCGACGAAGCTGGTCAGATCGACGAGCCTGTTGGAGTAGCCCCACTCGTTGTCGTACCAGCCGACGATCTTGGCCTGCTTGCCCTGGACCATCGTCAGCGACGAGTCGAAGGTGCAGGACGCGGGCCAGTTGACGATGTCCGAGGAGACGATCGGGTCCTCGGTGTACTCCAGGATGCCCTTGAGCTGACCCTCGGCGGCCTTCTGGAACGCCGCGTTGATCTCGTCCTTGCTCACCTCGCGGTCCAGCTCGAGGAC
>DATMEI010000441.1:0-5908 GCA_035556995.1 Streptomyces sp. | reverse complement strand
GCCCCTAGGCTGGCAAGCATGAGCGACACCTCACCCACCGGCCCCACCGGGCCCGCCGACCCCAACCCCGGCGCTCCCGGCAGTCCTGACTTCGACAGCATGACCCGTGACATCGCGGACGTGCCGGCGGTGGAGGTGATCACCACCGTCGCCGTGCATCTGATGAGTTCCGCCGCCGTCAACCTCGGACTCTCCGAGGGCGGCGAGGAGCACCGTGACCTGGACGAGGCGCGGAAGCTGATCCATGCCCTGGCCGGTCTGGTCACGGCGAGTGCGACGGAGATCGGCTCGTACCACGCAGCGCCCCTGCGCGACGGGGTGAAGTCGCTGCAGCTGGCCTTCCGTGAGGCGTCCGCCGTACCGGACGAGCCGGGGCAGGGCCCGGGCGAGAAGTTCACAGGGCCGGTCTTCGGCTGAGCCGGCGCGTGAGGTGAGTGCACCGGTCCGGTCAGCGGGGAGAGCCGGAGGGCTGGAGGTTCCTGTGCATCTCGGCGCCGGACGCCGGGTGCGTGACACGGTGCACCGCTGCCGCCAGTACGCCGCCCACGAGTGGCGCCACGAGAAACAGCCAGAACTGGGTGAGTGCCGCGCCGCCCGCGAAGATGGCCGGGCCGAGGCTGCGCGCCGGGTTGACCGAAGCGCCTGTCAGCGGAATGCCGATCAGGCTGACGACGGCCAGGGTGATGCCGATGGGGAGCCCGGCGAAACCCGCGACCGTCACCTTGTGCGTCATGCACAGGAAGACGTAGACGAGCAGCATGGTCAGCAGCAGCTCGACCACGAAGGCACCGCCGAGGTTGATGCGGACCGCTGAGCGGTCGCCGAAGCCGTTGCTGCCGAAGGCTCCGCTGGTCGTGAGACCGGGCACCTGCTTGGCGACGAGAAAGAGCAGCGCCGCACCGGCGATGGCGCCGGCGACCTGCGCGACCCAGTACCTGATGGCCGTCTGCATGTCCAGACGCTTGGCCGCCAGCATGCCGAGGGTGACCGCCGGGTTCACGTGTGCGCCGGAGATCGGTCCGATCGCGTAAGCGAGAGCCAGCAACGTGAAGCCGAACGCGAGAGCGATACCGAGCGTGCCGATGTACTCACCCGACAGCACCGAGGCACCGACCGCGAAGAAGACGAGCACCAGGGTTCCCAGGAATTCCGCTGCAGTGGTCTGCAGCTCCGTATCGGTCGACATGGCACTCCTGACACGTCGGAAATGGTCGATCATCATCCGAGTGTCCGCCGACAGCAGCGGGCTCGCATGTCGAGCGGGTGACCGGCCCGTCGGGAGCCGTCAGCGGCCGTCAGCTTCCCGTCAGCGCCGGTAGAGGGCACCTTCGGGCAGTGTGGTGCCGGGCGGGAGCAGTGCCAGTTCCAGACCGCGCAGCAGCCGGGACCGGAGCGTCCCGTCGGAGGCCAGGGCACTCGCGAGGCGCCGCGCCGTCGCAGCGGCATCCGCGTCCGGGGTCAGAGTCAGGGCCAGAGTGGCGTCGCAGTCCTCACCGCCCGGGGCCAGGTGTGCGCCCGCGATCTGCGGCTCTGCGGCCAGGACCGTACGCAGCGCCTCAGCGACGGCCGGATCGGAGGCGGGGTCCGTGCCTGTACGGCCCTCGGCGAGGGCTCGCAGCGCCGGGCCGGTGAGCTGGAACGTCACGGGTCCCGCGAGGTCCAGGACGAGTGTGTCGGCCTCTTCGTGTGCGACCGCCTGGAGCGCCTGGTGCAGCTGTACGGCCACGGGACGGGCGTCCTCGCGCCAGCGGGCCAGCGCTGCGGTGCTGGTGAAGGCGGGCAGCGCGCGGCGCCCACCGGCGGTGAGAGTGGGCACGGCCATCTCGCTGGTCTTGTCGCGGCGCAGCCCCGACTCGTCCGTCGCGCTCTCGCCGAGCACGGCGACGACGGGCACCAGGAGGCGCGCCCCGGCGAGTGCCCGCAGCACACGCTGTTCGGCGGCCGGGTCCGTACGGCCGGCGTCCCAGGCCGCGAGGGCTTCACGGAGAGCGGGGTCGGCCGAGCCTTCGTCGGCGGCGAAGCCGGGGTCGGGGATGTTCTTGAGCGCCACGGGCATGAGCCTAGTTCGTGGCGGCGGGGCCTCCTGACGGTGGCCCCGTGGCCCTCACCGGCCCCCTCACGGCTGCCGTCAACGCCAGGGCACGCGCCGGCCGAGGCCGCGTACGGTCTCCATGTTGACGCCGCGGTGCACCGCGAAGGCACTCCCGATCAGGAGCAGGCCGACGAAGGCGGTGATGGTCGCGAGCCAGCCCGCGCTCGGACCGTCGTCCGGACCCGTGCCGAAGAACTCACTTCTGTAGGGCAGCTGACTGGGCTGCTGCTCGCGCGGCTTGATGTTCGAGCCCATCTCGATGGCGGCTGCCGGGTCCACGACGCCCGTGCCGAGGGCGTCGCTCCGCCCGCCCTCGGGGGTGTTGCGAGCGGTGTCCGAGATCAGCTCCTTGATCTGGGCGGGGCTCAGATCCGGGTGCGCCGCCCGTACGAGCGCGACCGCGCCGGAGGCGAAGGCCGAGGCGGCGCTGGTGCCCCAGCCCTCGTAGTAGCGCCGGTCGGGGTCGGCGATGAGCACGTCCTTGCCGGGTGCCGCGACGGTGGCGTACCAGCGGCGGGTGGAGAAGGCGGCGCGGGCGCCGTGCCGGTCGACGGCGGTCACCGCGATCACGCCGGGGTACGCGGCCGGATAGGAGACGTGGTCGCCCTCTTCTCCGCCGTTGCCGGCGGAGGCGACGACGACGGCGCCCTTGCTCAGTGCGTAACGCACGGCGGCGTCCTCGCGGGCCTCCGGGTGTGCGGAGTCGCTGTCGTCACCGAGGGAGAGGTTGATGACGTCGGCACCCTTGTCGGCCGCCCAGCGGATGCCCTCGGCCAGAGCGCCCGCACTGGCGTTGCGGGCCTTCTTCCGCTGCGGGTCGCTGTCTTCCAGGAGCACCCGTACGGGCAGGATCCTCGCCTGGGGTGCGACGCCCATGACCCCCAGCTTGCCGCCCTTGCCGTGACCATGTCCGGCGATGATCCCGGCCATCGCTGTGCCGTGCCGTGCCCATTCGCGGTCGCCCTTCTCGGCGCCGAGCCGGACGAAGTCCCGGCCGGGCAGAACACTGCTCTTCAGGTCCGGGTGGTCCGCCGCCACGCCGGTGTCGAGCACGGCGACCGTGATGCCCTTGCCCTTCGTCGTCTTCCAGGCGTCGGGCGCCTGTATTGCTTTCAGGCTCCACTCCCGCTTCTGCACATCCTCACCCGCCGCGTACGCGCTTCCGGCCGCGGGCAGGAGCGCGAGCATCGCCGCGAGCGGTACGGCCGCGAGGCGCCGCAAGAGGCGGTCGCGCCCGAGGAGTCGAGTGCGGGGCGGGCGGCTGCGTCCGGGCTGGCAGGCCGGGGCGGACTCCGCCGCGGAAGCGGCCGGTGCGGGGTGCCCGCGATGTGCGGCACGGCTGTGCGTCACTGGTCGACTTCCCCTCGCCCTGCGGCGGCGTTGCGCAGCCGGCGCTCGATTCGGTCTGCGATGCCCTGTGCGTCATGGCCGAGCCCTGCCTGCGCGGCGGCGGAGGTCTCGCCCTTCTCGGTCGCTTCGGCTGCGGCCTGCGGGTCGCTGACGACGCGTCCGTCGGCGAAGCCGGTCACGGCGTAGACGACGACGGGGGCGTCCGAGAGCACCCGCAGCGTCCAGCTGGCCCGCTGCGCGTCGCCGAAGTCGGCGGCGACGGTGCCGCGTGCGGGGTAGGGGCGTGGCATCAGGTCCGTACGTTCACTGAGGTTCTCCACGGCGAAGCGCTTGCGGAGCGAGCGCATGCCGTCGCGGTCGCTGCGGGTGAACATCAGGCCGACCGTGGTGACACTGCTGGTGGTCTCGTCGGCGTACGTCGCGCGCAGCAGCCGGTCGCAGCCCACCGGTGAGAGGGCCTTGGTGAGCAAAGGGTCGAAGGCGTTGCGGCAGTTGCTGTCCGGTGCGACTGCGACGCGCAGCCACCGGCGGTCGGCACTGCCGGGGCCGGCCCCCACGCCTTTGAGGACGCGCGGGAAGAGTTCGTCCACGGGCGAGGTGTGCCACATGCCTCCTGCGTGGTCGAACGCCTGCTCCGCCGTGGCCTGTTCGCCGGAATCGTCGGTGAGCCAGGTCATCCCCGCGGCAGCGCCGCCGAGCAGACCGACGCCGAGGACGAGACAGGCGGCTGCGGCGACCGTACGGGGAGCGGGGCGGTTGTGCGCGGGTTTGTCACGTATAGGACGCAACTGGTGGGTGGGAGGCCCCGAGTCGTACCGCTCCCCCCACTGGACGCCTGGCGTCGCAGGGCCGTGGACCGTGTCCGGACCGGTCCCGATCACTGTGCCGGCGCCGGCGCCGGTGCCTGCGAGCGGGGGCAGGGCCCCGCTCGGGGTGGGGCCGTTCCCGTCCGTCGGCCCGGCGCCCGCATCCGTAACCGCTGACCTGCGGCGCAGAGTCTCGGACGTCAGAGGCTGGCCGGTGGGCGGCGGGGGCTGCGGGGTTGCGCTGGGTATGGGCAGGCGCGGGCGGGCGGACATGCTCGATGCGGTGGTCCGGACATCGTCCGCTTCCGTGTCGTGCGGCATCTGTGCGGTTGGCTCGTCTTTCTGGGTGTGCTTCGCAGACCCGTCGGCGTCTCCGCCGGGCGCAGTCCGGAAACCGCCGGCTGAACCAGCCGTCCTCACCGGCCCGTTGGCCGATGAGGGAGGCGAGGAGGGCATCGGCGGGAAGCTCGGGCGCGGTGGACCTGCGGGGCGCGGGGGGACGGCGGGGCGAGGAGGAACAGCAGGGCGGGGTGGCGCCTCGGGGTGCTCCCGTGCCTCCCGTGCGGACTCCGGGTGGGGTCTTGGGGAGTTCGGCGGCTCTGTGCGGTCGGCGTCAGTGCTCATCTGCACCCCTCCCGCGCGCAGTGCCACCCCACACGAATCCCTTTCGGGGCATGCCGGTTCGTATCGGACAACACGCCGCAGGACCAGCCTCACACAGCGTGCGGCGGTCACTCTACGGGGCGAACTGGTGGTTCCGGCAACCCCGCTCGGCGTGCATGCAGGGCTGTCCTGGACCGCTGTGCTCTGGCAAGCTGCCCGGGTGTTCGACACCACAGCCGACCTCGCAGCAGACCGGGCGCGTTACGACCGCGCCACCGCGCATCTGGACGCGCCGCTCGCCCTTGTGGACCTGGAGGCGTTCGATGCGAACGCCGGTGACCTGGTGCGCCGCGGAGGCGGCAAACCGATCCGGGTGGCCACCAAGTCGGTGCGCTGCCGTGGCCTGTTGGAACGCGTACTGGCCCGGGACGGGTTCGCCGGGGTGCTCAGCTTCACCCTCGCCGAGTCCCTGTGGCTGGCCCGCTCGGGCATCGACGACGTGCTGCTGGGCTACCCGTCGGCGGACCGGGAGGGGTTCGCCGAGCTCGCCGCCGATCCGAAACTGGCGGGGGCCGTGACGGTGATGATCGACGACCCGGCGCAGCTGGCGTTCATCGATGCCGCGAGGGACGGTGGCCGGCAGGAGATCCGCATCTGTCTCGAACTGGACACCTCGCTGCGGCTGTTCGGGGGGCGGGTACGGGTCGGCGCGCGCCGCTCCCCGGTGCACTCCCCCGCCGAACTCGCGGAACTGGCCCGGTCGGTGACCAGACGGAAGGGCTTCCGGCTCGTCGGGCTGATGGCGTACGAGGGGCACGTGGCGGGCGTGGGCGACGCGGCACCGGGCAACTGGCTGCGCTCGCGCGGCGTGCGCGTCATGCAGTCCGCGGCGAAACGCGAACTGGCAGCGCGGCGGGCGTCAGCGGTGCAGGCGGTGCGCAGCGTCGCGCCGGACCTGGAATTCGTCAACGGAGGCGGCACCGGCAGCGTGCAGCACACGGCGGCGGAGGACGCCGTGACCGAAATCGCGGCGGGCTCAGGGCTGTTCGTGCCGCGC
>DATMEI010000440.1:0-8581 GCA_035556995.1 Streptomyces sp. | reverse complement strand
CGAGGTGGTGGGCGCGCTGCTCACCGTGGCAGCGGTCGGCGCGACGCTGCTGACGCACCGCGAGCGCATCGAGAAGTCCAAGTCGCAGCGCGAGCAGGCCGAGGAGCGCGTCAAGGGCGGCACGCAGCTGCCGCCGCTGCCCGCACCCGGCGTGTACGCACGGCACAACGCCGTCGACCGTCCCGGCCTGCTGCCTGACGGCACCCCCTCCGACCTGACCGTCAGCGCGACGCTGCTCAGCCGCGGCCAGGTCCGCGAGGTCGGCCCCGAGGCGCTGCACCGGGTGGCCGCGCTGGAGCAGCGCACCGCCGACAACCACGGGCAGACCGAGCACGGACGGATGTACGGCGAACCGCACGAGCCCGACCCCGACCCGGACCTGGACGCGGCCCGTGAGCGGGACGCCCGTGAGGCCCGCAAGGCCCAAGAGGCCCGGGA
Organism: Streptomyces sp.; assembly: GCA_035556995.1. Classification (GTDB taxonomy): domain Bacteria; phylum Actinomycetota; class Actinomycetes; order Streptomycetales; family Streptomycetaceae; genus Streptomyces. The sequence goes on along the minus strand of DATMEI010000440.1, from coordinate 8,143 downwards.
AGAGGAGGCCAGCAAGTGAGCCCCGTCAACTACGTCTATCTCGCCGCGCTGCTCTTCACCATCGGCGCCGTCGGAGTGCTGGTCCGGCGGAACGCGATCGTGGTGTTCATGTGCGTCGAACTGATGCTGAACGCGGCCAACTTGACCCTGGTCGCCTTCTCCCGCATCCACGGAAATCTCGACGGCCAGATCATGGCGTTCTTCGTCATGGTCGTCGCCGCCGCCGAGGTCGTTGTCGGGCTGGCGATCATCGTGATGCTGTACCGCTCCCGGCACTCGGCCTCGGTCGACGACGCCAGCCTGATGAAGCTGTAAGGGGTACGAACCAGTGGAGTCATTGATCGGACTGCTCGTCGGCTTCCCGCTGCTGGGCGCGGCCGTGCTGCTGTGCGGCGGCAAGAGGCTGGAGAGGACGGGCCACTGGCTGGGCGTGCTGCTCGCCGGTGCCTCGTTCGTCGTCGGCGCGGTCCTCTTCTTCGACATGCTCGGCAAGAACGCCGACGAACGCGCCCTGCACCAGCACCTGTTCAGCTGGGTGCCGGTGGAGAGCTTCCAGGCGGACGTCGCCTTCCAGCTCGACCAGCTGGCGATGACCTTCGTGCTGCTGATCACCGGTGTGGGCACCCTGATCCACATCTACTCGGTCGGCTACATGGAGCACGACGAGCGCCGCCGCCGCTTCTTCGGCTATCTCAACCTCTTCCTCGCGGCGATGCTGCTGCTGGTGCTGGCCGACAACTACCTGCTGCTGTACGTCGGCTGGGAGGGCGTCGGCCTCGCCTCGTACCTGCTCATCGGCTTCTGGCAGCACAAGCCGAGCGCGGCGGTGGCGGCGAAGAAGGCGTTCCTGGTCAACCGCGTCGGTGACGCGGGCCTGGCCATCGCCATCTTCCTGATGTTCACCACCTTCGGAAGCTTCGCCTTCGCGCCCGTACTGAGCAACGCCACCGAAGGGGGCGAGGGCAAGCTGACGGCGATCGGTCTGATGCTGCTGCTCGCCGCGTGCGGCAAGTCCGCGCAGGTGCCGCTCCAGTCGTGGCTCGGTGACGCGATGGAGGGCCCGACCCCGGTCTCCGCCCTCATCCACGCCGCGACGATGGTCACCGCCGGCGTCTACCTCATCACCCGCTCCGGCGCGATCTTCAACGCGGCGCCGGACGCGCAGACAGCGGTCGTCGCCGTCGGAGCGGTCACGCTCCTCTACGGTGCGATCGTCGGTTGCGCGAAGGACGACATCAAGAAGGCACTCGCCGGCTCGACGATGTCGCAGATCGGCTACATGGTGCTGGCGGCCGGACTCGGCCCCATCGGCTACGCGTTCGCCATCATGCACCTGGTCACGCACGGCTTCTTCAAGGCCGGGCTCTTCCTCGGCGCCGGCAGCGTGATGCACGGCATGAACGACGAGGTCGACATGCGCAAGTACGGCGGCCTGCGCAAGTACATGCCGGTCACCTTCGTCACGTTCGGGCTCGGCTACCTCGCCATCATCGGCTTCCCCGGGCTCTCCGGCTTCTTCTCCAAGGACCAGATCATCGAGGCCGCCTTCGCCAAGGGCGGTACGCAGGGCTGGATCCTGGGGGCGGTCACGCTGCTGGGCGCCGCGATCACCGCGTACTACATGACGCGCGTGATGCTGATGACGTTCTTCGGCGAGGAGCGCTGGAAGCGGCCCGGCCAGGAAAGCGCCGAGCCGCACCCGCACGAGTCGCCGAGGTCCATGACGATCCCGATGATCGTGCTGGCCTTCGGGTCGGTCTTCGCGGGCGGACTCTTCAAGATCGGCGACTCGTTCGTCCACTGGCTGGAGCCCGTCACGCAATTCGAGCACGGCCACTCGCCGCTCTCGGCCTCCGTCGTCACCGGCGCGACAGTCGTCACCATGCTGATCGGTGTCGGTACGGCCTGGCTCCAGTACGGGCGCAGGCCCGTCCCCGTGACGGCACCTCGCGGCAGCCTGCTCACGCGCGCCGCCCGCCGCGATCTGCTCCAGGACGACATCAACGACATCGCCCTGGTCAAGCCCGGTGAGTACCTCACCCGCGGGCTGGTCTACGTCGACAACAAGGTGGTCGACGGTGTCGTCAACGGCACCGCCGCCACGTTCGGCGGCCTCTCCGGCCGTACGCGCCGGCTCCAGAACGGTTTCGTCCGCTCGTACGCGGTCTCGATGTTCGGCGGCGCGGCGGTACTGGTCGCCGCGACCCTGCTGATGAGGGCGGTCTGAGTAATGTCATTTCCTCTGCTGACGGTCACGGCCGCCCTGCCCGCGGTCGGCGCGATCGCCACCGCTGCGGTGCCGGCCGCCAACAAGCGCGCGGCCAAACTGCTCGCCCTCGCCGTCTCCGTGGCGACGCTGGCGCTCGCCGTGGCGGTGCTGGTGCGCTTCGACCCCGGCGGCGAGCGCTACCAGCTGACCGAATCGCACGCCTGGATCAAGGACTTCGGGGTGCGCTACGAGCTGGGCGTGGACGGCATCGCCGCCGTACTCATCGCGCTCACCGCCCTGTTGATCCCCTTCATCATCGGCGCGTCCTGGCACGACGCCGACGACTTGGAGCCCGCACGTCCCAACCGGCGCTGGCGGCCCACCCAGGGCTTCTTCGCGCTGATGCTCGCGCTCGAAGCGATGGTGATCATCTCCTTCGCCGCGACGGACGTCTTCCTCTTCTACGTCTTCTTCGAAGCCATGCTCATCCCGCTGTACTTCCTCATCGGTGGCTTCGGGGACCGGGCACACGCGGCAGGTGAGGAAGAGGGCGCGAAGCAACGCTCGTACGCCGCCGTGAAGTTCCTGCTCTACAACCTCGCCGGCGGCCTCATCATGCTGGCCGCCGTGGTCGGCCTCTTCGCCGTCACCTCCGACCAGCTCGGCGAGGGCACCTTCTCGCTCCAGCGGATCGCCGAGGCGCGAGCCGAGGGTAACTTCCAACTCGATACGAACATCGAGCGGTTGCTCTTCCTCGGCTTCTTCTTCGCCTTCGCCGTGAAGGCGCCGCTGTGGCCGCTGCACACGTGGCTGCCCAACGCCATGGGCGAGTCGACGGCGCCGGTGGCCGTACTGATCACCGCGGTCGTCGACAAGGTCGGCACCTTCGCGATGCTCCGCTTCTGCCTGGGCCTCTTCCCCGAGGCGAGCGCGTGGGCGACGCCGGTGGTGATCGTGCTGGCGCTGGTGAGCATCGTCTACGGTGCGCTGGTCGCCGTCGGCCAGCGCGACATCAAGCGGCTGATCGCCTACGCGTCCATCTCCCACTTCGGCTTCATCGTCATGGGCATCTTCGTGATGACCAGCCAGGGCCAGAGCGGTGCGACGCTCTACATGGTCTTCCACGGCGTCTCCACCGCCGCGCTGATGCTGGTCGCGGGCTTCCTCATCAGCCGGGGCGGTTCGCGTCTCATCGCGGACTACGGCGGGGTGCAGAAGGTCGCCCCGGTGCTCGCGGGCACCTTCCTCGTCGGAAGCCTGGCGACGCTGTCGCTGCCTGGGCTGGCACCGTTCATCAGTGAATTCCTGGTGCTGGTGGGCACGTTCAGCCGCTATCCGGTCGCGGGAGTCGTCGCGACCACGGCCATCATCCTCGCCGCCCTGTACATGCTGCTGATGTACCAGCGGACGATGACAGGACCCGTCGAGAAGCCCGTGGTGCGGACGATGCCGGACCTGCGGCCACGCGAACTGGCCGTCGTGGCACCGCTGATCGCCCTGCTGATCTTCTTCGGGGTGTTCCCCAAGTCGCTGACCGACATCGTCAATCCGGCAGTCGAGCACACGATGTCGGACGTGCAGAAGAAGGACCCCAAGCCAGACCATCCAGTCGCCGACAAGCACTGGTTCGACTACAAGCCGGTGGACGGCCACGCCGGAGGTGACCACAAGTGAGTGCGGTGGCAACGGCAGGGATGACAGAGGCGATGACGGGAACTGTCCCCAGCCTGTGGATGCTGGGAGCGGAAGAACTCCAGGCCCCGAAGATCGAGTACGGCCAGCTGTCCCCGGTGATCATCGTGCTGGGGGCGGCCGTCGTCGGCATCGTCCTGGAGGCGTTCCTGCCCCGTAAGCTGCGCTACGGCGCGCAGTTGGTCCTCTCGGCGCTGGCCCTCGTCAGCGCCTTCGCCGCCGTACTCGGCCTCGCCCTCACAGGGCACGGTACGAGCAAGGCGGCCCTCGCCGGCATGGGAGCGATCGCCGTCGACGGCCCGACGCTCTTCCTGCAGGGCACCATCCTGCTGGTCGGGCTCGTCTCCGTCTTCGTCTTCGCCGAACGCCGCCTCGAACCTCGGGCGCACTCGGCCGCCGCCCACGTGGACTCCTTCGCGGCGCAGCCCGCATCCGTACCCGGCGGTGAGGGCGAACGGGAGGCGACCAAGGCCGGCTGGACGACCACGGAAGTCTTCCCGCTGCTGCTCTTCGCGGTCGGCGGCATGCTGATCTTCCCCGCGGCCAACGACCTGTTGACGCTGTTCATCGCGCTGGAGGTCTTCTCCCTCCCGCTGTACCTGCTGTGCGCGCTGGCCCGCCGGCGGCGGCTCCTGTCGCAGGAGGCGGCGGTCAAGTACTTCCTGCTGGGAGCCTTCTCCTCCGCGTTCCTGCTCTTCGGCGCGGCACTGATGTACGGCTACGCCGGCACCGTCAGCTACTCCGGCATCGCCCGCGTCATCGGCAACGCCGACCGGCAGACGACCGCGGTACTCGCCGAGACGACCGGCAGCGACGCGTTGCTGCTCATCGGCGGCGCTCTGGTGATCATGGGGTTGCTCTTCAAGGTCGGCGCAGTGCCGTTCCACATGTGGACGCCGGACGTCTACCAGGGCGCACCGACCCCGGTCACCGGATTCATGGCCGCCGCCACGAAGGTCGCCGCGTTCGGCGCGCTGCTGCGCCTGCTGTACGTGGTCCTGCCCGGCCTGCGCTGGGACTGGCGGCCGGTGATGTGGGGCGTCGCGATCCTCACGATGCTGGCCGGTGCCGTAGTAGCCATCACCCAGACCGACATCAAGCGGCTGCTCGCCTACTCCTCCATCGCGCACGCGGGGTTCCTTCTCGCGGGCGTCATCGCGACCTCACCGGAGGGCGTCTCCTCGGTGCTCTTCTACCTGGGCGCCTACTCGTTCGTGACGCTGGGCGCCTTCGCGGTGGTCACACTCGTACGGGACGCCGGAGGCGAAGCCACGCACCTGTCCAAATGGGCGGGGCTGGGCCGCCGTTCGCCGCTGCTCGCGACCGTCTTCTCGGTCTTCCTGCTGGCCTTCGCCGGTATTCCGATGACCTCCGGGTTCTCGGGCAAGTTCGCCGTCTTCGCGGCGGCGGCGGAGGGCGGCGCGGGTGAACTCGTCGTCGTCGGTGTGATCGCGTCGGCGATCGCCGCGTTCTTCTACATCCGCGTGATCGTGCTGATGTTCTTCAGCGAGCCGCAGACGGACGGACCCACGGTCGCCGTGCCGAGCGTGTGGACGACCTCGGCCATCACGGTCGGCGTCATCGTGACGCTCGTACTGGGCGTGGCCCCGCAGTACTTCCTGGACCTGGCGAGCCAGGCGGGCGTCTTCGTCCGCTGACCCGCTGACCCGCTGACCCGCTGACCACCGGCGTCACAGGCACGTACGTACGCACGCCGCTGCCCGGCACCCTCCAAGGGGCGCCGGGCAGCGGCGTGTCGGCCATGTGAATGATCGGCGTAGTGCCGTGGCGTCACACGTCCTGCTGCTAGCTTGACGTGCCCCTGCAACTGGACAGGGTGAGACCTCGACGAAGGAGTACGCCCGTGCGTACATCAGCGCGGACGGCGGGGGCGGTGGCCGCGATCGCGGTGACCGCGCTGCTGGTGAGCGGTTGTAGCAGCGAGGACAAGGGCGGCAAGGAGGACAAGGGCGGCGGTGAGCCGGAGGCCACAGCGACGGCTGAGAAGTCCGAGGCCCCCGCGGAGAAGTCCGAGGCCCCTGCCGAGGACGCCGGGCCCGGCAAGCTGCCGGGCATCTGGAAGGCGAAGGGCAAGCAGTTCGTGCTGACCATCGCAGGGGACGCGGTGACGCTGCTGCGGGAACAGGCCAACTGCACGGGCCGCGTCGTGGACACGGGCAAGCAGGCGCTGACCCTCAAGTGCCCCGGCGGCACCGGTGAGGAACGTACGAACGGCACGGTCGGGGAGCTCAAGGCCAAGTCCATGAAGGTCAGTTGGAACGGCGGCGAGACGGACGTCTACACCAAGGTCGCCGACGCTCCCGGGAAGCTGCCCAAGGACCCGAAGGACGTGGAGGACCTGATTCCCGACTGACCTTCTCGGTTCCCGGCTCCCTCCCCCCTCGTCGGGGTGGGGGTCATGCCTGTCCCTGCGCCCGGTGCCGCTTTGCGTACGACCAGGTCACCGCGGTCATCAGGGCCGGGATGGCGATCAGCGGGGCGAAGGCGAAGCCCCAGACGGTCTGTGCCGTACCGCTCGACATGTACGTCTGGCTCTCGACGGTGAAAGCGACCACGAGTTGCCACAGTGCCACCAGGACCAGGACGCCCGAGGCGGTCCAGGCCAGCGCGGCGAGGGCCTGGGGGCGCAGCGGCCGCCACCGGTCGCTGACGAGCAGCAGCGGGCACAGAGCGGCCAGCTCGGCGAGGACGGAGAGGCCGACGACGTATGCGATGCCCCAGCCCGGGATGTCGTAGACGTCGCGCAGCACCTGGTCGCTGTAGCCCACATGGACACCGGACGCCATGGCGATGCGCCACAGGCCGGACGGGACTGCGCACAGAGCGATGGCGTGGGCGGCGCGGCGAGCCCAGTCGGGCGCGGGTGCTAATTCGGGGAGGGCAACGGTCGCTGTTGTCATGACGTACATGCTGGCCCCGGACATGGCAGTCGCGCTTCGTCCGCTACGGCGGACCGTCTCAGCCCTGCGGAGGAGAGGCGCGCCCGCTGAGGGAGGACCTGAGGAGGGCTCAGTCGCCGGACAGGCTGGGTTGTCCAGCCGTCCGGCGGTCGAGGACATCGGGACGAGCCCGGTGAACGTTCCCGGATCAGGCCCTAGCCGCGCCGGTCGCGGCGCAGCAGCGGGCGGTCGACGGCCTCCGCCAGCCAGTCCAGGCCGGCCTGGTCGCCCAGCACCGGATTGGTCAGGTTTCCGACACCCTCGATCTCGATCTCCACCACGTCCCCGCCCTGGAGCGTGAAGTCCATCTCGGGGACGATGCCGGTGCCCGTCGCCAGTACCGCGCCGTCGGGGAAGGGCTGGGCGTGCCAGAGGTGTTCGGCCAGGCCCTGTGGGTCGCGGTGGAACGCGGCCGTGGAGGTCTCGCCCTCGAAGGCGACGGCACCGTCGCGTCGTACGACGAGGCCGATACGGAGGGCTGACGTATCCGGGATCTCCCAGGCGGGCACGATGCCGGAGGAGACTGCGGCGCTGCCGCCGTAGATCTTGGCCTGGGGAAGGTAGAGCGGGTTCTCGCCCTCGATCGTGCGTGAGCTGACGTCGTCGGTGACCACGTAACCCACCGTCTCGCCCTGCCTGTTGAGTACGAGTCCCAGTTCCGGCTCGGGGACGTTCAGCGGTGAGTCGTCCCGTACGGCGATCGGTTCGCCGTCGGTGACGATCCGCCACGGCTGGGCCTTGAAGAAGAGTTCGGGGCGCTCGGCGTCGTAGACCCGCTCGTAGACGGACTGCTCGGTGCTCTCGGCGACCCGCGCCTCGCGTGAGCGCTCGTAGGTGACGCCCGCAGCCCACAGCTCCATCAGCCCGTCCAGCGGCGGCAGGAGCAGCACGGAGGACTCGGTGAAGACGGCCGGCCCCCCGGACGTGCGCTCCACGAGTGCGCGCAGTTCACCGGTGGGCAGGCGCAGCAGGTCCGCCACGCGTGAGAAGCCGTCGAAGGGGCGCACGGCACCCGATCCGTCGGCGACGCCCGTGCGTACCGTCCCGCTCTCGTCGGCGAAGCGGATGATGCGTGTCATCGCCTGCTCCTTACTTGCTCATCTCCGTCTGCATGTGCCTGCCGCTGTGGACGAGGAGAGACGGCCTGAAGACGTCTGACCGCTGGAACGTAACGTTCGTGGTCACTGCTGACAAGGGGCGGTGTACGGACGATTCACCTGTGTGTTGATCATCCGTCTTTGCTGGGCCGGTCTGGCGAGGGAGCCAGACATCTGACATCTTG